>JBHLME010000193.1:0-5347 GCA_048938445.1 Promethearchaeota archaeon
CATATCCTCCAAACAACCACAAATTTCCATCTGCATCAGTCCAAGAGATCGAATATCCTCTACTTCCAGGGTAATTTGGAGCATAATAAGGAGTGCCCTTGATCCCATACACGCCATTTATGTTAACTACATCATGACCTGCCATCCAACCATATTTAATAACAATATTACTCCCTGATGCCTTTAAAGAAATCTCATTATTGGAATGCAATTTAATGATGCGTTCGGAACATAATATAGAAAATACTCCGCTCAGCATTAATATGGACAATACTAAAATTAAAAATGATGCATTTTTCTTTTTTAGGATATTTCGCATTCAATCATCTCTGTTTTTTAGTCTTTTTATAATTGAGAATTTCTCTAATTTTATAGTTGTTGCTTATTTTTAAAACTTGTCGATTTAAATCCGACTAAAATCGAGAATATCTCATTTTGAATAACGACGGAAATATTGAGAATGGATTTTATCCTTGAGAAAAAAATAAAAAATAAATTTACGATTTCTGGCGTTATTTCCACCAAATGTTTCTAAATAGTAAGCACGGATCCGGTTTTAGAGCGGAACTTAACTGAATCTAATGGTTTCGAACTAAAACCTTCAAGATATTGCTGCAATTGACTCGAATTCTTCTAATGTGATTACGTTTTCTTTAGGAAAGTGAAAATAACGTTCTATTAATCCTCTTTCAGAGAGCACATTCATCTTAGCAATCAATGAAAGACTCTCTCTGCTCCAAGAAAAATCGCTGGCTAAAATGAAAGATTCTTTCCCCGTTGTTTTATTCAAACTTCTTAAACAAAAACTCTTCTTGTATGTTATCAACTTAAATTTGAATTTATTAATGAAGGGAGGCTCCTGCCACCAAGACCATTCATGGTCCAAAAACGAGAGAGGGTAAGGAGGCGGCACGAATTAGATAGAGATCTTGACAAAAGTGTTAAATATTCAAGTATAATTATTTTAACTAACACTATTTATACAAGGCGAAAGAAAAATAAGAACTTTAATGAAAAATCAATTCATATTCAATAAGTATTAATCCGTGAATGAAATGGGAATATTGATTCCTTTCAATAATTGCAATAATGAAGTGAATATACATTTGTTTAGTGAAATCGTTTGAAAGCTAATAAAATAGAAGAAATTAAATTTGATAACATCACTATAACTAGAAGAATTTTAAAAAAGATTGAGCCTTATGTTTCGAAAATTCTTTTTTTTATAACTTTTATTGTTTTTTCAATTGAGAATCTCGTTGGTTTTCTTAATTTTTCTTGGTTTTTCTCTCCAACTGGAGGTAGTCTATTAGATGGATTGGTTTTTATTTATTTTATTATATTCCTCTTTTTCTTTTTTTCTGTTCCCTTTTATTTCTATAGTACCATGAAAGGTAAAATACCTTCTAGTAAAGCTAGATCGTTTGAAATGTTATCCTCTTTGGTACTCTTTATTGGAAGTTCTGTAAATAAATTTCTATCTGGAATAAATCTATGTATTGATTTCTTAAATACTTGTTTTCCTGTAACAATGATAGTAGGATTCATAATTTTATTATTCATAGTATATTTGACTTGGATTATTGAATTTCAATTTAGTTATCTAAAAATAAAGAAGTATTCTAAGCTTACAAGAATAAAGAAGTATTCTAAGTTTACAGGTCAAGATTTTAAGAGGATAGAAACCTTTTTGAATGAGGAAAAGCTCAAAATAAATCACAAAATTATTGAAAATTTATCCTTTATAATAAAAGAAACTGATGAAATAGTGAAATCATTTAAATGGGATTATGAGAAATTTACTTTTAAGCGACTAGAAAAATATTCTGACCTTATTGAACAACTTTTATCATGTAATGAGATATTAAGTGGTTTTTATTATAATTCAATAGCAATATTTTATAGGGCAAAAGGACTTATTAAGGATGGGGAGTTTGAAGAAGGGATTACATTATTACGTACAATAATTAGAGATTTATCTTCTGAGAGTGAGAAAGAACGATATGATTTAGCAAAAGAACAACATAAATTAGCTGTATATCTGGCTAACATTAAACAATATAAAGAAGCATATGGCATTTTCATAAATATATTGAAAAATCTCCCTCTAAAAAAAGTTCAAATAATTATTAATTTTGAAGTGCTAGGAGAAGTGTTAGAAAATCAAGGTCATTTAAAAGCGAGGATTGCTGCTAAGGAGAAGAATTACGAACTACTTTATAATGATTTAGGATTAGAGCTATATCATGAATTAAAAACAAGAAGTGTCCGTATCAAAAATATAGTTAGCAGTATTGCAGTAAGTGGTTTTTGTTTTTTACTTATTATATATATTATTTTATATCTATTGGGATTGGTCCCCTTAATTTCATAATCTTCATTTCCATTAAAAAAAGATATGTCTCCGATTGACTCGAACTCTTCAACCATCATTAGATTTTCATAGGGATGTGAAACTCTTGGTCAATAATGCCCTTTTCTGTTGGAATTTTCATCACTGCGACCAACGTGGTTCGTGACACGTCAAGAGAAATGTCGGAAGCAAACAAGAACGAATCCTTTCCTGATAATTTGTTGATGAACCTTATCTTCCATATGGTATCATATTCACGACTCATGAAAATGATTTCGAACTAGAGTATTTAAAAGAAAAATGGCTATTCCCTTCAAATGTAATATTGTCGATGAAGGAAGGCTCCTGCCGTCAAAACCATTCATGGTCCCGAAATTAGAGAGGATGAGGAGGGCGACATTTAAGTGTAGGGGAACGCTTACCAAAAGACAAAAATCCAAGGTGGTAGTAGAAACCATTTTTTTGCTTCTTTTTATTTCTTATTTTTGATTTGTTCTAAATAATTATTTATTAGTGTCTTATTTAAATGAGTCGATTTTCAGAATCAAAACATATCTGGTGAATTTTATAATTTTTGAGTCAATTAGCGGATTTCATTTCAATAATTTCTGAAGACTTTTATCTTTGCGTCTATACACATTAGACCATTGATTTTTTATATTTTAAAAGAAATAAGTTTAATAAAAAATATTTTCATTATTTTTGTACAAAAAAAATGAAATGTTATAAAAATCAACATATAAAAACTTTTGCAATATGCAACATTTAATAAGCCATATCACGATGTTATATATAGCAGGTTGTTAAGGTTTTTTTATCCTATTATTAAAAAAAAATAATTTGTGTGAAAAAAAAAATGGAACTCTATAAGAAGTTTTATAAAGGCGTGTTTGAGGGAAAAAAGAAGAAAGGCTTGAGAATTAACCGATACTCAATGGAAGATGTTATAACTGAAATATTAACTTATATCCCTAAAAATGATGAGGGAATACTCGAAATTCAAGAAATAGATTTCAAGACAAAGGAAAGAAAAAACATTAAAACCGTTATCATAGTAAATGAGCTAGATCTCACTGAGACAGACGACTTTCCTTTTAATTTTTAGGCATCGCTTACTTATTTTTTATCACTTTCTGATTGATTAATTTTTACATAAAATATCATATTTTGAAAAAGATCATTAGAAATAAGATTATTATTTCAAAATTAAATCATCGAAATCTGGAATTGAAATAACAGGGTAATTATGCTGTTTTAGCTTATCTTGCACTTTTTTCACTGATTCTGGTAGAAGTTTTTCATAAATAATCAAAGGTATCGCAAATAAACCTGTCACAAAGAGTGGAAGCACAATTAATATTAAAGGAGTGAGTATTGCAACATCCCCAGGTTTCAAAACAGCAAAACAATCAACGATAATATCAAATAGAGCTAAAAATGTGGTGATTCCTGTATATGCTTCCACGACCTGTTCATATAAGCGATAAGCACCTCTTAATGTTGGAGTTCTTAGATCATCTGGAAACTTGCGGTAAAAAGATACTCCAGAATCCTCCATTAGCCATATTGGTAAAGCGAGTAAAAAGGCTACAAACGTAAAGAAAAAAGTTCCTAAAAATATCGCTTCTGCAATATTGAGAGGATAAATATCAGGATCAGGTCTTATGTTTGCTCGAAATAAATCTCCAAGACCAAGACCTAAAACTAGTCCCGCACTGATTGTAAAAGAAAAGAAACCTATAGTCCAAGACCTTCGGATTAATGTTACAATTGATCTTTTACGTCCTAATTCTATTATACCATAATCTGGAGTTTTTCTCCCAATAAAAGAGATTTTATGAAGTTTAGTTAGAAAAAGAATAAGATATGGTGATATGAATAGAAAAACTATTAAAATAATTATAGGTAAAATATATAAGATTAAAATATCTGTAATTAAAGGACCTGGAATTATCACAACAAACGGGTTTAAATATTCTGGAGGTACAACTCCCTGTATTATATGTAATTCACCTAAAATCCCTGCAATATAAATGAATAGATAAATTACTAATGAAAGAAAGAATCCTATGTAAATGAGTATATATTTTTTTTCTAATTTGAATATTTCTTTTAACTTCATGATAAATAAGTTAACATAAAAATTTTATTTAAATTTATTCAAATCTTTTTATCTGTTTATTATAAAAACTTTCAAATAGAATATAAGTATTAAGGAAATTTCTAATAAGTATAATATAAGATTTTCAAGATCAAACATGTCATCTAAAATTAAAGTTCCAGAACCTGAAGAAAATATCAATTTTATTGATGTTCATTGTCACATCCCCTTCCCAAGACAAAACAACGATCTGCTCCCATCTGATATTTCCCAATACAATGATTATTTTAAGTTAGGAGGCCTTTATTTAATATCATGTTCAATCGATATGGCAACTCTAACTTTAGTATTACAATTTTTAAAAGATAAAGAAAATATGGGATTTACGTGTGGATGGGCACCTCAGACAGTTACATACACTCCAAAAAGCCAATATGAGAAGGAGTGGGATGAATGGGTCAAATATATTGAGAGCAATACAGGCAACTATCTAGCTATTGGTGAAATTGGATTAGATTTTCATCATGCAAAAACTTTAGAAAAAAGAATTAAACAAGTTGATGAATTTAGAAAGATCCTTGAATTAACAGAAGACTTTGATAAACCTTATGTATTGCACGTGAGAAATGCTGCAACCCATGAACGAGATAACCAACACCCCAATCATGAGTTTAACGTTATAGATGGTGCTAATCGTGAAATTCTTAAGATATTAAAGGAATTTAATATCAATCCGGCAAAAGTAATGTGGCATTGTTTTTCTGGGCCAGAAGAATATGGATCCTCATTGCCATCTCAAGGTTTTTTATTATCTGTCCCAAGCTCTGCCTATGGATTTAACCGCTGGCAAAAAGTAACTAAAGAATCTCCTCTAGAACATTTAGTTACTGAAA
>JBHLME010000194.1:0-5312 GCA_048938445.1 Promethearchaeota archaeon
ACTATTTTCACGATTTTAATGTTTTATTGGTTTTATTTAGATTACGTTCCTGAATATTTAGTTTAGTTATAAGATTATATTCAAAAAGTTTTAAATTAAGGAGCAATTGTTAAGAGGACTGAAAGAATTAAGCTATATATGTTTTTTCTTTTAAAAAATCCGATAGTTTAATACCTCTACTAACAGGAAAAGCTATTTATATTCGATCCTTAACAAAATATTTCTATAGAGTCGAGTGGGTTTTATAATTCAAGTAATTTAAAAGTATTCAATATCAATGGTTAAGTGTATTTCCCCTAAATACTTTCCCCCATTCCCGAAATATAATCTTATCAAAAAAATTCGATAATTCCTCATTACTCTTATAGAAAAGTTCAATCGCTTTTTCGTCAGGTAAATCGGTCATATTAACTGGAAACTGAACTAGAGACCAATCTTGGCATACATATCTGTTATAGAAATCCTCAGCATCAATTAGGCGCCCCGTTTTTAAACACCAATCATACAACTCAGTTCCGGGAAAGGGAATACAACCAAAAATCTTTTGCTTTCGAAATTCACCATAACTAAGCTTTTTTATCATTTCAACTGTTTTTCTTAAAGTTTCTTCATTTTCATGAGGTTGTCCAAACATAAATCCGTACTTACAAAATAAACCAAATTCGCGAGTCATTGCTACCGCTTCATAGATTTTTTCTATTTTTATTTCCTTTCTCATATATTTAAGAATATTTTCATCACCAGATTCTACACCATAAAAAATAGAGATGCAACCAGCATCCTTAAGTTTCTGTATTATTCGTCGATTAACAATATTAATTCTACCGGTAACTTGAAATCTTATCTTTATCTTACGATTTATGATGCCATCACAGAGCTCAGTAATTTTCTTTTCGTTACGCATTACTAGGTCATCGAGGAAATGAAACGCATTTAAATTATATCTTTTTATTAGATATTCCATCTCGTCCAAAATATCATCAGTAGGTCGAGGTCGAAACGCGCAAACACGATAGCAAAAATTACATGAATATGGACAGCCACGACCAGTAACTATAGATAATACTCTATCCGTTTGTTTTATAGGATAATAGTGTGGTGCCGTTATATAATGTTCAATAGGGAATAAATCCCACGCGGGCCAACCGATTTCCTCCTTTGTTATCTCTTTTGGAACTGTAGGTGGGCCTGTTTCAATAAATTCTCCATTTTCAAAAAACGCCAATCCAGGGACATCCTCTAAATTTCTGTCGCCTGCGAGTTCTCGCATCAAATATGGAATTGTAAAATCTGCTTCCTCAATCACACCTATATCTGCACCAGTTATTTTAAGAATAAACTCAGGAGTAGGTGATACGATAGGACCTCCAAGGATAATAGTAGCATTGGGGACGCATCTACGAATAAGACTACATATTCTCACTACCTCTCGTATCATTGGATAAATACCACCTATTCCAAATATTGTTATTCCACTTTCGATGATTATTCTAGCTATTTCGATATCATCATAAGACCATGCATTACATGACATAACTTGAACATCAATATTACATCGTTGCATCGCAGTGGCGATATATGCCATCCCCAATGCAAAAGCTTTTTTTCTGTAAAAGGTATTAGGAGTAATTAACATTACTCGCATGCCTTTCAAGTCAGGGTATTCTATATCATCTACATAAACAAATTTTTTTTTCATTGCCCATCTCTTAAATTTTAGTTCCTTAAAGTATGAAAATATTTCTTAAAATTTAATATATCTCTTTTAGAATTCTAAGCATTTCTTAAAATTTTTTTATTTAACTAATTTATATCAATAATCTTAATTTTTTAAACATCAAAGGACTTAATCCAAGTTCAAAGAATATAGTTTTTTTATTCAGAGTTGTTTTTTTCTCTAATTTATTATTTTATAAAATAAATCAACTATCCTTTCAATAGGACCTTTCTCTTTATCATAAAAGGAATATCCTCTCGAAAGTTCCTTGAGGTCCTTAGAATATTTTATAACTAAATCCCTATTATTTATTAAATTCTCTATTTTTTCTTTTAATTCTTCTTGATTTTTCGCAATTAATAATAGTTCTTTATTTTCAAGATATAGATGAGGAATGCTAATCTCATATGGTAAGTTGTTTAATTCCAAATAAATAATAGGAATTCCGATAATCATCGCTTCTATTATTGTAGTAGATGATCTTGACATATATAGATCACATGATTTTAAAAGTTCAAAAATATTCACATCTCTGACGATTATTGGTCTATAATCCAATTTTTCCAATATTTTTTTCTGTAATAATCCGTTTTCCATAGGATGCAATTTTATTATTAGATTATCGAGAATATTAAGTCTTTTTAAAGAATTGACGACTGATGATATTACATTTTCAGCAATTCTCTCATCAGCATCTTTTATAGCTGCGTTAAGCAATAAAGTAAATTTATTTGGTTCAAATTTATAAATTCGATTATCGAACATATCTTTTACCTCAGTTAATTTGTTAATTTTTTCTTTGTAAAACCTCTCATAACGGGGTCTCCCTGTTACAATAATTTTATTAGCGGGTTCTCCCTTTCTGATAAAATATTCTTTTTCCTTATCTCCTGAAACTGTGATGTATTTAAGATCGGTTTGAAGTCTCGATTCTTCCATATTAACAATGGTAGATAAAGGAATGTAAACGGTTGGTATATTCTTTTTTTTACAATAATTTAATAATAACCTAATCCATGTAGAAAATTCCTCAGTTGTCACAATTAATGACGGAGGATAATCTTTAATGAATTGCTTAAAATGATATAAATTTATAAAGGAAGTAGTTAGAGAAAAGAATAAATCTAATCTGCAAAATTCCTTTAAAACGTTATTTAACTTAATTGAATCATATTCCAAGTTCAACATTATTTTATCTTGATTTTTAAACCAATTTTTTCTCATATGGAGCAATTTTCTAACTAAATTTTTAACCTCTTTTAAAGGTAGAGAAGTTTCTGTTTTATGATAATGAATTGGATAAAAAATCTTGTTCTTCCTTAAATGTTCGTAAATAGGTTGTATGGTTTTAAAAGGACTATAGGCTAATTTTTTTGGTTTATACCCAAAAAAAATAATATTGTTTTTTTCATTTAATCTGTAAAATTTCTTTGATCTGCCTTTTTTTAAAAAGAAACCTTTAATTGATTCTATAAGGATGTAAAAGAATAAGTTAAAAATGAACAAATATAACCTTTTATTTATTTTTTTTAATATCGAATCTTGATATAATTCTAGGTTTTCAAATTTAGTGTATAAATATCTGATAAAATCTGAGAAATCTGGGTTATAGTTAAATAAAATAGCATGATCATAATCTTCCTTTTGAAGAATAGCTTTTAATAACTCAAATTCTAGTAATATTTTATTAAAAATAAATATAAAATTAACTTCAATTAATTTTCCCAAAAATGCTCCTTCAAAATGGAAAGTTTTCAGATTCTTTAAATTGTTGATAATATTTATTAAATTTGTCTTTACTTTATTTTTCACTTCTCTTGAAATTTTTAAATATTCCTCTCGATCAAAATTAATCCTAAATTCAGAAAGCAATTCAATAGTTATATCTTCTTTGATATTCAACTTTTCATTTCCCGTTGTAATAATTTTGATTCTTACATTTTCATCAAATTTCTTTTTTACTTTTTTTATTAATCTTCTCAACTTGATTAAATTGTAGTTTTTGTAATATTTAATAAAGTATTTCTTGCTCTTATATACGGGAATTTTATCGTAATTATTAAAGAAATTGTTTAAAATTAATACATTCATAGAAATCAAAGGCTGTAAATTCTTTTTATGATTAAATCATCAAATAGGAATGTTGTATTTTCAGATTAACTAAATTTGAGATTTTTTTTTTATTATTTACTAATAATATTTACAAAATAAATCTGTTAGAATTTATATCTAATCTAAATTTAGATTTTTTATCATATTAATTTTAACATCGTAATGATTTTTTAAAGCATTTATTTCACAGCTTCAACAAAAACACCAGTTGATGATTCAGTAGCATCAAATCTACCAATTTTTTTTCCCCCTCGCATTTCAGGAAATTTGCTTTTTTGAGGTTCAGAACGGTATATCTTTTTAAAACCAGCAATCTTTAACATTCTTTCTAGTTTTTCATAATTATACCAATTAATGTGGCCTCCAACCATTTTTTCCTGCCACTCTCTTGGAATTCTTTCCGTATAATAATTCGCAAAATCTTCTTTTTTCATAGATTTATAATTTTTTTCCACATCTTTTAGGACTTCTCTTTCTTTCTGAAAAAAATAACTTGCAAAAAAGCAAATAAATGCCTCTGTTTGGTCTCTATAAAAAACCGGTTTCATTTTCCCTCTTCTCTCTTTAATTTTATAAATATCTTCGTCATTTTTACCATATGCTTCATAGGCTAAATCAAAATCAGGTGTTTGTATACGAACAGCGCCCCCAGGTACTAAACATCGATATATTTCATTAAAATTATTTTGGCTAAATTCTTGTGGTATATGTTCAAAACAACCTGAAGAATAGAAAAATTGAACACTATTATCTTCAAAAGGAAAAGGTTCATTTTTAGCTAAATCGAAAAAATAATCGACATATAAGGAACTATGTTTATACCAATAAGAACGCTTGTCTAAAACTCTCCAATGTTTTCTAAAAAAGATACCCCCTCCTAAATTTATCATTAACTTCTTTTCATCTTTCTTTCTATTTATAAATTTTATAAAGCGAATCTTATACCTAAAAAGACTTTCTTTAAGTTTATAAGATGGAGTTTTCATTTTACCGATTATTTTTTGAAAATCTTGGTAATAATATTTTGACATTTGTCTCAAATTTTTTTTAATAGAGACTTTACCTTGATGAGATCTTTCTGTAAGTTGATCTTTAAAGAGTTGGATTTTGTTTGAAAAATGATTTATTTTACGATAAATCGTAAAATCAAGCAAATCTGTCTTATAGAATCTAATTTTTACATTTATCCTATTTAAAAATTTGGTGATTAAATTAACAGTTTCATTTGAAGTATCTTTTAATTTTATGATATCAACTCGTTTATGGTTTATAAATGGAGAATAAAAGTGAATCCCAATTATCTTTTTTTTTCTATCAAAATCTCGAGTTCTCTTATTTATTTCTTTGTTTGAAATATTTAAAGCAAAAATAGTGTCTTGTTTACAATATTCATTAATATTTATTAGATGATTTAGTTTTTTAACAAAGAAATCAGATGTATCTATTACTATATCGGCATCCTCGCAAGCTCCATATATGTCAT
>JBHLME010000195.1:0-5311 GCA_048938445.1 Promethearchaeota archaeon
TTGATCCACATTGGACATTGCTGCGGTCAATATAATAACTTCAGGAGAAATTTTTGATATTTTTTTGACAATATCTGCGGAATTTGTAATATCTATGTGATAAAATGGAGGATATTGTCTTATATTTGTATTTTCTAAATCTGCTGCAATAAAAAAAAAATTTTTTTCATTAATAATTTCATCATTTTGAAATGGGAGAATATTAGAGCCTAAAAATCCATTTGCTCCTATAATTAATATTTTTTTTTTGAATTTATCGATTTTTATAGTGTTTTTCATAGTATGTCAAGTATTCCTTGTTTATAACATTATTTAACCATTTTTTATTCTCTTGATACCAATTTATTGTTAATTTTAATCCCTTTTCAAAACTTATTTTAGGCTTCCAATTTAATTCATTTGTTATCTTTTGATGATTTATTGCGTATCTTAAATCATGACCTGGACGATCTTTAACAAAAGCGATAAGAGTTTCAGGTTTATTAAGGATTTTTAATAAAAGTTTTATTAAATTAATATTAGATTTTTCAGAATCACCACCTATGTTATATACATTTCCGATACGTCCTTCTAATAAGATTTTAAGTATTGCAGAACAGTGATCTTCCACGTGAATCCAATCTCTAATATTAATTCCCTTACCATATACCGGTAGTTCCTTGTCATTTAATGCATTATTTATCATTAAAGGAATGAGTTTTTCAGGAAATTGATATGGTCCATAATTATTTGAGCATCGGGTGATAACAATTGGAATATTATAAGTTTTATGATATGAGTGAACTAAGAGATCAGCAGAAGCTTTACTTGCAGAATAAGGACTATTCGGAAATAATGGATTTGTTTCAGTAAAAGGTGGATCTTCAAATCCCAGCGATCCATAGACTTCATCTGTAGAAATTTGTAGAAATTTTTTGATTTTACGTTTTTTTGCTACATTTAACAAAGTTTGAGTTCCAATTACATTAGTTTCTATGAATATATTTGGATTCTCAATCGATCTATCAACGTGAGATTCAGCAGCAAAATTAATGATATATTCTATTTTTTCTTTATTTACGATTGTATCAATAGCTTCAAAATCACAAATATCTTTCTTATAAAATTTTATTTCTTTAGTTTCATTAATATCCTTCAAATTTTCTGGATTTCCTGCATAAGTTAATTTATCTACGTTAATGATTCTAAAATTTTCATTTGATTTAATTAGATATCTTATAAAATTACTTCCGATGAAGCCCATTCCACCTGAGACTAATATAGAAATCATATAAATCTAAGTTTAATATTTTTATAATAATATTTAACCCATTTTAATTTCCCAATCATATTCAATTTCTTCTGTATTATAAGGTAATCTATATTCATCTGGTTGAGAATAATTATAAACCTCTGTTGGACAATTCAAAACCATCATTATTTCATTTCCGATAGCTTTAAATCCATGCATAACCTTATTGGGGATACTTACTAAGCGTGGTTGTTTTTCACCAAAAAAAATTTCATTAATTTTTTTATATGTACGAGAATTTTCTCGACTATCATACAAGACCAATTTGGCATTACCTTTTATGCATACCATATTATCTGTTTGAACTTTATGATAATGCCAGGCTTTAACTACATTAGGAAAGGCAGTGGTGATGTAAGCTTGACCAAATTTTTCAAAAATTGGCCAATCCGAACGAAAACATTCTATTAAATATCCTCTTTCATCTAAAATTGGTTTTAAATCCTTAATTATAACACCTTCAATTAAATCCATTATACTCTCCTATTATTTTTGATGATTATATCGTGATTTTATAAAATTACTTGCTTTTAATAAAGTTTCAAATTTTCCCGCATCCGACCAAAAACCATTAACTTTAATTGCTTTTATTTTACCTTGCTTTAAATAATAATTATTAACATCAGTAATTTCTAATTCTCCACGATCAGAGTATCCAATTTCATTGATAACACGCTCGATTATATCAAATATTTTATCGTCGTAAAAATATAATCCAGTTACAGCATAATTACTTTTTGGATTTTTTGGTTTTTCTTCTATTGATTTTATCGTATCGTTATCATTTAACTCAGCAACACCGAATCGTTCAGGATCCTCAACTTGTTTTAAAAAAAGGTAGCAATTGTTTTTTTCATTATTTTCAAATTCTTCAACTTCAATTTCAAAGGAGTTTTCAAAAATATTGTCACCTAAAATGACCGCTAATTTATGTCCATCAACTATTTTCTTTGTTAAATATAATGCTTCTGCAATACCACCCGCTTTTTGTTGGTACACGTAGTTAAAATTAGCATTTAATTCACTTCCATCTCCTAATAGTTTTATAAAATCTCCAACACTTTCTCCACCCAAAACAATAGTTATATCATTAATTCCTGATTTTGTTAAAGTTCTTATCACTTTATAAATCATTGGTTCATCATATACAGGTAATAAATGTTTGTTGGTTACTTTCGTTAAGGGGGATAATCTTGAACCAGTTCCTCCAGCTAGAATAATTCCTTTAATTATTAATCACTACAAAATAGTCTTAAAAAATTCTAATTATAATATTTATAAAAAATCCTTAGTTTTTAGTTTAACTTTTTGATTAAAAAAGTTAAAATTTTGCCTTAGATTTTACGTATTATTTATGGATTCTATAAAAATTTTTTTTTCTATTATTGGTTCTTCTTTAGAAGTAATTTTTGGGTTAATTTATTCTTATTTAATGGCAAGATTATTCTCAACAGAAATTATCGGTTATTATGGTGCCATTATTGCTTTTTTTACTACACTAGCTTTTATAATTGATTTAGGATTTTCAATCGCACACTTAAAATTTTATTCTGAAACAGAGAATTCTAATGAAAAATCGAAATGCAATGGAGCATTTTTATTTTTCAAATCATTACAATTCACTATTTATTTTACTATTAGTCTCATTTTAATTCCATTATTAGGTACATATTTAGGTGAAGCAGGAGTAGTTTTTTTACTTTTTTTAGGAACTACCCTAGTATCTACACAATACTTTTTCCAACCATTATTGTATAGCAAAAAACAAGTAATAAAGAATAATATTGCTATATCTGGTGCAGCACTAATAAGAATCTTGTTAATTATCTCATTAACATTATATTTTAGAAATGATATTTTGTTCTTATCCTATATTCTCTTAATTTCAAATATCTTCTATATTTCTATCAATCTATATTTCATTAGAAATACTACTATAAGTAAGCCTTCAATTGAACATCTAAAAAAATACTTTAAATATGCATTTCCTTTCTTTATAACTACTAGTTTGATAATTATTGTTTCTAACATTGATATATTATTCTTGAGGTTTTGGGATTATTCCGAAGCAGATATTGGTAATTATTATATGGCAAAAAAGTTTTATGCGTATATATTCATCTTTATGAATGGAATTTCAAATATATTAATAACTACTTTTTCTAAAAATATTTTCGTGAAAGAAAACAAGAAGAACTTGTCAATTATTGAAGATTCACATAAAATTTTAAATGTTATTACTGTACCTATTGTCATGATAATTGTATTATATGGTGTGGATCTTATTGTATTTGTATTTGGAGAACAATATCGATTTATGGGGTCACTTTTAAGTATATTATGTTTTGTTTTGCTTTCCTTCTCGGTCAATATTGCAAACAACAGTCAGTTGCAAGCATTAGGGGAAGTAAAGATGGTAGCAAAGATTACCATAACTGAAAATATAATTGCTATAATTTTAATGTTCTTATTCATTTCACCTGATTTTTTCCGTTTTGGGGCTATAGGGGGTGCATTAGCTATAGTATTAGCAAGCATTATTGTTCAAATAATTTTTCGCCCTATTTTATATAAAAAATTTAATTTAAAATTCTATTTTGGTTCATTTAGAAACGTAATTATAATGATTGGAGTAATATTTATGCAAATAGGGATAAAATTCCTCTTTAATTATCCAGATTTTTTTATTCCAATATTTATCCTTTTTGATGTTTTAATATATTTTGTTATAAATTATATTTTAAAAGGAATAAACAGAGATGATATAAAGTACATTTTATCTATTCTGAGTATCAAGAACATCAAAGATGTCTTATTTTTAGAATTAAAGAATGAGGAATAATTTTTTTTTTCTTTTTATTCGATTTTATATCTATTTTACACGATTAAATTTTCTTTAAAAAAAAATTAAATAACCTCAAAAATTTTTGGTATATATTTCTAAATTTAATTTCTCCGAATAAAATAGGATCTAAAGTTTTTGATAATTTATCATATCCCAATAATTTATTTTTTTTCCGTGCTAATTTTCTCATTAACAGTAAGGATTTTCTATATTTAATTAATTCAAAATAAATCCTCACTCTTAAGTGAAATTTCTTTAGTAGAAAAGATTGGAAAATTAAAATTATTTCGCATATTACAAAATAGGGTATTAACTTTTTAAAACCATCTATATTTCTTATAAATGTCAAGAATCTATTTCTTTCAAGAAAATAATATTTTTCATTACTTAAACGCATTTTATGGTGTTGATGGATTAAGTATGGGTCATTTGTCGTATAAATATTGAGTCCCTTCCTCAACCATCTCATTGAAAAATCAGTATCTTCATAATATGTAAAAAAAATGTCATCAAATCCTCCCATATCTAAAAATATATTTTTTTTAATAAATAATGTTCCTCCAGAAGCCCTTTGTGTCATCTTTATAATCTTTTTATCTGGAATTTTCTTTTTTATTTCCTTTGTATAGGAAAATCCTAGTATGTGATTTTTTGCTCCGAAATAATGAATTCCCTTATTTTCAAATACTATCGCTGGTGAAATGATTAATTCTTTTTCTTTTTTATAATCATTATAAATATGCAATAATTTTAAGAAAAAATCAGGAACAGGATAAATTACATCAACCATGGTGATAAAAACAAATTCTCCTTTAGCATTTGAAACGCCAATATTACTAGCTTTAGCATAACCTAATCCTTTTTGCTGATTAAATAGTCTTATATTAATGTCATTTTCATAAGTTTCAATAATCTGTAAACTGTTATCCGTAGAATTGTTGTTAATAACAAGGACTTCAATATCTTTTAAATTTGATAAGTTTTTAATAGAGTCAAACATTCTTTTTAAAAATTTTCCTCCATTTAACATTGCAAAGATTATGGAGATTTTTGGACTGGATTCAACCATACTTAATTAGTTTTTATTAATTTATTATATTAAAACTATTCTTTATCCCTATATTTAAGAATTTAATTTATCAGATAATCTCTACTTTAAATAAAAATTTCGGTTA
>JBHLME010000072.1:0-22261 GCA_048938445.1 Promethearchaeota archaeon
AAGGCAACGGCATTCGTAATCTCTCCCGTGGCACTGTCAATGTTGAAATTAATGGTATCATCAATCGAGTAAGAAACTCCGGCAAGATCGGATGCCTCGACATCTTGATAGAAGGAATCACCAAGCTCAATGACTGCATCGGCAGGGGGGAGAACCCATACAGGATCAGTTCCATCTCCTACGGCAATCGTGATAGTGGCGGAAATGGAGTTGTCATTTCCATCTGTGGCTGTCACGGTGAGCGAGTAGGTGCCAACCGCTAGGGTAACGGCATTCGTAATCACACCCGTGGCACTGTCAATGGCGAAATTGGTCATATCATCAATCGAGTAAGAAACGCCGGCAAGATCGGACGCCTCGACATCTTGATAGAAGGAATCACCAAGTTCAATGACCGCATCGACAGGTGGAGCGGTCCATACGGGATCGGTCGTGTCTTGCACGGTGATCGTGATGCTGGCAGAAATGGAATTGTCATTTCCATCTGTGGCTGTCACGGTGAGCGAATAGGTGTCAACCGCTAGGGCAACGGCATTCGTAATCACACCCGTGGCACTGTCAATGGCGAAATTGGTCGTATCATCAATTGAATAAGTGATTGGAAGAGAAGGATCAGTAGCTTCAACATCTTGATAGAAAGAATCACCAAGCTCAATTGTATCACTGATAGGTGCAATTGTCCATACAGGAGGAGTATTGTCCGAAACAATGATATAGTCCACTTTTGTCTCAATATCACTATCACCATCGGAATCGGTCACGGTTAATGTTACTGTATATTCTCCTGCTGTCGAGTAAATATGAGTTGGATCTTGGTCGGTTGAGGTACCAAGATCTCCAAAGTCCCACGAAAACGATGCTGGAGCATCTCCTTCAGAACCAGTAAACGTGAATAAAACAGATTCACCTTCATTTATTGTAGTTCTATCAGCTACAAAATCTGCGACTGGAATCATATCCTCAGGAGCCATTTGATTTTCAAGTGTCAGAACTAATGGAATTATCATCCTTGCGTATTCTCTTTTACAATCAAATTCTGTAAAAATACCAAATACAGATCTTCTAGGAAGAGGTCCTGTTTTTCCGTTTGTCTTTCCGTCATTTCCATAAGGCGCCAATTCAGAAAATTCCGCGTTGTCATTCCAATACATTGCAAAATCTCCATTACCAGTACCACCTCCACCATCAAAAAGTTCCCATGCTCCTTGATATGGAACAAATGTCCAAGCACCTCCAGAACTTGTATGCACATAAATCCAATCTGGTGCTGGATTTCCATCTCCTACACCAGTACCAGTACTTGGATTCACTAAAGATGTATCATCATAATGTCCTGGTACTGGACCATTATCAACTTGAAGATCATCATTATCAATACCATCAGGATCAAGTATCAATGGCCATGTCTTCCCTTCATCTCTGCATCTTGGCAAATCTGGAAGGCCAGGATCTCCGTTTGGTGCTTGGCCAAGCATGATATAAGATTCAGGATCATTTCTACAATTGGCAGTAAGTCGTTGTCCATTAATAAAAGCAAAATGAACGTGTGCTTCAACAACTTGGTCCGGATTCTCTGGGTTTGAATAATCTGTATCTATAGGAATTGGATCATCATCAACCATACCAGCATAAAATTTCGTTGTTTCATCCATGATTGTCCAAAATTCTTCATATAATACAGGAGCTGCCATCTCCAAACCAAATACTTGAACTGTAGTTCGATGGAGGATAACTCTGCATGGGCCATCAACAGCCGCCTCATTCGTTGCGCCAGAATGATCAACAACTCCTCGAAGAAATGGAGCTATATCTCCAATTATTCTTCCATCATGATCCGCATCGTCATCGTATGCAGCTACAACGACTCCTAAAACGCTTTTATAAGTATCTTCTATCCCATTATGGGGTTCCCCACCAAGACCCGTTTGTCTATGACCATTGTCATAAATATCATCTTGTCCAGGAAAAGATTCTATACCTACCAAATCAAGGTCCATTGTGATACCGTAACCAATAGACGTAGTTTGTTCATTATATATAATGTCAGCCCAATTTCCCTCTCTCCAAATATCTCCACTTGCTTGTACATCAAAAAGAACTGTTCCCAGAGCTGATTGTACAATATGAAGGTTAATGGCTATCCATTGTTTATCACCATCTGTAGTAATATCAATAGGAGCATATCCAGGTAATTTAACTGAAGTCGTTGAAATAATATCCTTATTACTGGGATCTAATTCAAGTTCATAAGTTTTACCAATTACTTTCGTATTTACTGGATCCCAATCAACTAAATCTTCTCCTCCAGGAGGAATGAAATAGTGAGTTGTAGGAGCTGGAGTTCCAATATCATCATTGAAATATAAGTACATCCAAGTTTGACCCCCATCAACAGGATCCGTGATATGAATTTCAGTTCTATTTGGATATTCTGCCGCATTCCACCAATTACTCGTATCTACTTTTTGTCCATTTTGGGCATAAAAAACCAACTCATCATCATAATCAATACGATGTTCGTGTTGTTCCCAAGGTCCACCTGGAGCTTCTCTAGGATCTAAAGTTGGCTCAGGATCAGGAACTCCGGGATCTTTTGTTAGATCACGAGGATCCCACCCTTCTGCGAGTTTTGTTGGCCAAAATCCCACTTCACATTCATATTTTGTTGGTTCTTTATAAGGATCTCCGGGTTGGGCATCTATATCTTTCCCTACATAACGATGCTCTGCAACGTAATAACCCCAATTACTTATATCTACATCCGTAATGGATATTAAACTTAAAGCTGCTTGGGAACCTTGTATATATGTAAATCTTCTAAAATATGCTTTTTCATCAAGTTGAAATGGTACTAATTCCCATTGATTTTCCATTGAATAATAAGCAATCCTAATATTATCTACATGATGTTCACTCAAAATTGTCCATAAATCCTCAGCAGTCTCATTACTTACAATAACAGGATAATCTGATCGAGTAAAATTTGGATCTAAAGCAAGAAATATTTGATCAAAGTTAAAAATATAATCACTATCTTCATCATTCACTTCAGGTTTTAAAATAATCCCCATTAACAAAATTTGAAATATCAGAGAGAATATTATCAAAAGAGAAATTGTTTTTTTATTGTTCCTCATTTTTCTTTCACTTTTTAATATGTTGGAAAGTTTAGAAAATTTTTAAATTAGATTTCATTTTTTAAAAATAGATCAGATCAACTGATCAGATCTGATCTATATATTTAACAATAAAATATTTTTAAATCTTTCCCAATTCATATTAAATAGTTAATATGAATCTCTATAAGTTTAAAAATAAAGAGATTACATAGTATTATAGAAATAATAACTTGGTGGTCTTAGTTACAAAGGAGAGAAATAACTCAATTGAATATGAATTCGAAATTCTAGAATATATTAAAAATAATCCTAGCGGTGTATCTATAACCGATATTGCAAATGAAAAACGATATTCTAGGAATACAGTTGCTAAATATGTCTCTATACTTGAACTTAAAAAATTAATTTTTAAAAAAAAAGTTGGCTCATCTTTATTATTATATAGTATCAGAAATAGTCATTTACCATACTCTCTTATACTTTCATATTATAAAATGATTTTAAAAGGATTGAAACAATTTTATCCTTTAGATAAGGAAAAAATGAAGGAAATAGGAAAACAAGGAGCTAAAGATATTAAATTTGTATTTACACCAAAAATTTTAAAACAATTAAGGGGATATAATAAAACACCCATTACAGAACTACATATTGAGATATTCAAAAATTTTTATAGTTCATTTGATGTTCTTCAACCAGAAGTAAAAATTTCTGTAATTGAACAAGATAATACGAAAGAACGAGTCGTTTTAAGATTTAGTAACTCAATTTTTTTAGATAAATCAGATGACTTAATCTATCATGTTTATTTTGTTTGTGGAATCGCGGAATATAGAATCAGTAAGGTATTAAATAAACTAGTCAGAGTTGATCTTGAAAAAATTCATATTGATAAAAAAGCGGAGTATTCATATTTTGATCTCTCAATCGAATCATTATAAAAATATATTTAGATTTAACTTTTTAATCAAAAATAATCATTTTTCTCATAAATCCTCTCTATTTCAAATAAAATTACACTAGAACTATTTAAAGTTAATTTTATTTATTATCAAATTTTCTTGAAAATTGAGTTCAACTTAAAGAAGTCTTAAAGAATAAATTAAATAATGAGTATAAAAAAAAAATAAATAAAAAAAGCTTATTTCTATGTTTCTTCTAATAAATCTGCAAAAAGTTTTTTTGCAGCCTCTATTCTAGTCTCTTCTCCGATTTGGGCGACGTTTTTAAGGGAAATTGCTTCTTTCGGACAAACTGCAATACACTGTGGCTCTTTTTTTCCTACATCTGGATCGATGAACTCTTCCTTCATGTTCTCACATAGATCACATACTAATGCCTTTTGAGAGGATATGTGCAAAGACATAACCCCAAAATCACATGCTCGAACACAAAATCCACACCCATTACACTTGTCAGCGTCTACTATTATGGATCCTTCTTCATCTTTATCAAGTGCTTTTTCAGGACAAGATCGAATACAAGGAGCATCCTCACATTTTTGACACGCAAGAGCAACATTTAAAATGGGTTCAATTCTTATCCTATGAATTCTAGTATTAATGGGGTTGAATTCACCATCATGCACGAAAGAGCAGACAGATTCACACGTCTCACATCCTGTACAGAGATCAGGATTAACAATTATAAATTGATGTAGTTTCTGTTTTTTTTTTGGTGCCATTTACTTCTTACCTCCTAATTTTCCAATTACAAAATCCAATCCTAATTTTTTTAAGGTAGCATCAGTTGGAATTCCTGTTTCTTTATCCCATCCTCGTGCTTCATAATATCCACTTAAAACAGTTTGATACCCTTTTTCATCAAGCGTAAAACCTTTGGCTGGCCCTTTAGTGTGAGCTTCTTTAAAGAATCTTTCTGGAGGATGATCATCCGCTCTCGTAGCCCCTTCCCTAATATTGAAGCATTTTGAGAGAGTTACGATCGCATCTCCTCTGATGTTGATTGAATCTCCTGTTGCAGGAATACCTGTCACTAGCTCATAAACCTTTGCCATTTCATCATCATTTTCATAAATTCCTCTCGTGAATTTACAAATAATGTATGAATCTACAATAGCATATATATCTTCAGTTTCTTTAATCTTTTTTCCGCGTTCTAATGGTTTATCATATCCAAACCTATCAAAAGTACCTTTTGCATCTAATCCATAAGCACCATTTCTTAAATGACAAGCGCCCCTGATTGATACACTTTCTCCTACTGCAAAGGAGGTCATTCCATGAATATCAAATGCAGGCATTTCTAAACCCTTAATTTGCATTCCATAATAGCTCGCATTTTTTTTACCCATTTCCTCCAATCTTTCACCTGCCGCTTTACACCCATCACCAAAAATCTTTCCAGGAAAACCCTTTCCAAGTATCATTTCTTCATTAAATCTCACTAAGTTCACAGTTGATCCAAAAGGCAATTCATATCCTAAATCTTCTTTAGTTATGAGTCCTTCTTCGAATAAGTCACAAGCCATTGAACAAGTAACACCTCCAGAAATTGCGTCAATTCCAAGATCATCACATTGTTGAACACATTTAAATACAGTTGGCCAGTCTGAACACCCCGTATTTGTACCATATGAATAACACATTTCCACATCAATAGATGAAAACAAATTTGGCCAATGAGGATGAGTTTTTGGAACTTTTGCAATATGATCACATGCGATGGAACATTGAGAGCATGCTACTTTTTTTACAATCCAGTCCTCGTTTAGAGTATCTCCTGTAAAAGTGCCATCATCAATTTTTTCCCAGGTACCTTCATGATAATTTCTTATAGGCATCATTCCAAGTTTATTATAGCTAGTAAGTCCTGCAGGTGTTCCAAGATCACGATATTTAGCTGTTGCAGGACCATTAGCTACTTTGATGAGTTTTTTAGCTAACTTATAAAATTCAACTGGTTGAGCAACTTTTATACTCTTAGTTCCTCTAAAAGCTACAGCTTTAAGATTCTTGGAACCCATGACTGACCCCATTCCCGTCCTTCCTGCTTGACGATTCCTGTCATTAGTAATACACCCCAATCTTGACATTCTTTCTCCTGCGGGTCCTATTGACATTACAGCTAACCTTTGATCTTGAAATTCTTCCCTCAAGATTTCCTCAGTTTCCCAGGTTCCCTTTCCCCATAATAAGTCCTTGCAAGGAACTAAATATCGATCATCATCATCAACAACCATATATACTGGTTCTGGGGCCTTACCTTTAAACACTATCATATTAATTCCAGCCCTTCTGGCTTGAGCACCAACCGATCCTGATGAAATCGCCATGCCAAACATTCCTGTTAAAGGTGATTTCGCAAAAACACCATATTTTGATGAAGTTGGTAAAATGGTTGTAGGAAAAGGACCATGTGCATAAACAAAGACATTTTCAGGACTGAGAGGATCAATTCCTGGTTTTAACTCGTCCCATAAAACCTTTGCTCCAAATCCATATCCTCCAATCCAATCACGGCAAAATTCCTTTGATAATTCACTCTCTTTTATAGTTCCATTAGTTAAATCGACATCGAGCCTAACTTGGGAATAACCTTCGATTTTTTCGGGTATTGGTATTTCCTTTGTTTTACTCATGTTTTTCACTCATTTTTTAATGAACAGTAATTAATATTATGTTATGATGTATTTTAAAATTCCCTTATTTTATAATATTAATTTCGATTATTATCAAATATTTACAAAGTCGATAGCCAAATTATCGATTTTAAATAGCTCATGATCAAATCATATTTTATTATTTTTTTTCTTGATTTCTATTCTGTTGTCCTATTTTTCCCATTTGAATCATAATCCATTCAGGTGTAAATATACCGTTAGCAAGTTTATTCCAAAAATAAAACAAAAAGCCTAAAAATCCAATATAGCATAGACATATAAATGGAAAATAATAGATCGGGAATTGTCCTACATATAATGTAATAAAAACAAAATGAAATAGATAGAGACTTAATGAAATATTTCCATAAAATATTATCATTTTAACAAATACATTTTTCTTCTTTTTTATATCAATGAAATAAAAAAAGATTGCAATTATTGTCAATGCTGCTCCTAAATTATACCACATGTTCGAAAAAGTACTTCTTATCAAGAAAATAGGCACTCCTGTCCATATCATGAAAGGTTGTTGATTAATAAAATCACTTAATAAAGCAACTTGCGGGTACAATATTTTAAAAACTAAATTTGAATCATCAACAAGATACAAACCTGTAATTATTCCAACTATTAGGAAAATGATTCCCCAACCTAAAAGAATTTTAAAGAGATGGTCATATGATTGTTTTGTTCCTTTTACCATTGCATTGTAGAGATATTCACCGAATATAGAAGATAGAAAACATATCGAAACCCATGGTAAAAATGGTACCATTGTATTGGGAGAATTAATCATATAATTTAGTAACCAAAAAACAAAATGGGTATATCTATTTAAAAATAACCATTCTCTTACCATCGTTGATGCTAAAATAATTATAATACTTATTAAAATTCGAGAGATCTTACTTAACCTTATAACATAATAACATATAACTTGAGAAAAACCAATAAACATTATAAAATCCCAACCCCATAAACCTAAAGGAAAAGGATATTCAACAGAATTTAATGCATAAGGTATATTTCCTAACAAACCAATTAATCCAAACATGACACCTCTTAATAATATACGGTTTCTAATTAATTTCTCAGGCATTCTACCTCTTTTACGCCTAATACTGAAAATAACACTCAAAGCAGAAAGAAAAATAAATAAAGAAGGACCAAGAATATCTAAAAAGAGAAAAACTATTCCAAATAAAAAACTCCATTCAGAACTGAACCAAGAAACGGAAACATGTGCTAATATAATGAATACGATAGCAAAACCTTTTACAAAATCAATACTATCAATACGTTTAGAGGAAACATCTTCTGTAGAAGAGGGAAATATAGGATCGATTGACTTATTTAGATTTTGTTCATTCATGTTTACTATTAAAGAGAATTAATATATAATATTTTAGAAAAAATTTTTATTTTTTTGTAATATCCATGACAAAATCTATGATACCTGCTTCAATTTTTTTATATTTTAATGGATAATTTGATTTATTGATTATATTTAGCATTGAACGGTTTTCTAGAAGAATGCTTCCTGAAAAGAAGTTACAATTGAGTTCTCGGGCAATTGTTATTAAATAATTTAATAAGAAGGTCGTTATCCCATTCCCTCTCCATTTCTTATGTACTGTAAATGCTATTTCTTTGATATTTGGTTTATCGGTTTTAAAAAAGCCGCCAATTGCTATGATTTCTTTTTTTGTATCTTCTGAATATTCTCCCACTAAAACCATATCCGTTGCATAATCGATATTTACGACATATTGAACTTTTTTATGACGGAAATCACTAACGGGAGCAAAGAATCTCAAATATCTATCTTGTTCGTCTAAAGAATAATATAATTCTTGAAGCATTCTTTCATCCGTAGTTTGAATTGGTCGAATTTTGATTTCCTTACCATTTTTTAGTTGAAAGGTTGTTTCATATTTTTCAGGATATATACTTATCCTTCCTTCTATAGACTTTGGTAGTTTTTGATCTGAAAAAACATAATTCCATTTTTTTACTTGTTCTAATAATTCTTCTCTAAAATCGGGATGTGCAATATTGATCATTTGTAGGACTCGTTCCCTCACGCTTTTTCCATAAAGATATGCAATCCCCCATTCAGTAACCACGTAATGAACATCCCCTCTAGTGATGACTACTCCTGTACCTGGTTGGAGGTGTGGTACAATTCTTGAAACAACTTCTCCATTAGATAATTTAGCCGTAGAAGGAACCACCATTATTGGTTTACCCCCAACTGATCGAGCTGAACCTCGAACAAAATCTACTTGCCCTCCAATTCCACTATAAAATTCATGTCCGATAGAATCTGCATTTACCTGTCCTGTTACATCAACTGAAAGAGCTGCATTAATGGCTACTTGTTTTTTATTTTGGCTTATGATAAAAGGATCATTTGTATAATCGCAAGGATGAAATTCCACCATGGGATTATCATCTACAAAATCATAAAGCTTACGGGAACCCATTACAAATGAGCAAATTATTTTATCCTTATGTATCGATTTTTTTTTGCATGTTACTACCCCTTTTTCCACTAAATCCACTACACCATTTGAAAAGACTTCACTATGGATACCCAAATCTTTTTTATCCTCTAATCTTTTGATACAAGCATTCGGAACTTGACCAATACCCATTTGTATTGTTGATTCATCCTCAACTAACGTGTTCACAAAAGTACCAATTCTTTCTGCTACTTCATCAGGTGGTTCATAACTGAATTCTATAATGTCATGATCTGAGAGTACAAATCCATCTATATCATCTACGTGGATGAAGGAATCTCCTAATGTCCTTGGCATTTTTGGATTTATTTCAGCAATGACATTATCTGCTGCCTCTGCTATTGGTTTTACAATATCTACATTAATACCAAAACTACAAAATCCATACTTGTCTGGAGGACTCACCTGTATGAGTGCAGTGTCTAAATGCATTTGACCTGTTTTAAATAGCCGGGGAATTTCAGATAATAACATTGGCGTATAATCCGCCATTCCATCTTTAATTGCGTTCCTTAAACTTCTTCCAATGAAAAAAGCATTATGTCGAAATAAATCTTCAATTCCACCAGCTGTCTTGTAGTAATCAAGATCACTCAAACTCAAAAAATGTAAAATCTCAATGTCGGGAATCATAGGACCAAAATCAATTAATTTCTGTGTAAGATCTATTGGTTCTGAGCAACCAGAATCTATGAAAATACGATCACCGGGATTAATAAATTTCTTTATTATTTTATCTAGGTTGTATTGCTTGTTCTTATATTCTTTTAGTCCTAACATTATTGTTTTATCTTCATTCTCACGTGACAAATAGTTCACCAAATCAAAATATTATCAATAAAATAATTTAATATAAAATAAATTGTTAAGTTATTTATTTGTCCTTATTGGTTTTCTCTTTTTGGATGTCCCTGTGGACAAATTTTTAAGCAAACACTACAATAGTTGTTTTCCAAAATACTTTGAATACATTTAGAACGTTCTATTCTAGTAATAACTTTAGATCCTTTAATTTTTTCAATAGGTTCCTCAAAAGCAGCACCACCTTTGCAGTTTTTAATACAAGAGCCACAACTTTTACAATATTCCTCCATGTAATTCAAATTTTTATGGTCAAACTTAGGGATTATTGCATCTGTAGTTATCATGCTCCATCGCTGTCTTGGACCAAATTCTGGTGTTATCACTATTCCATTTCTCCCGATAATTCCTAAACCTGAGGCGACAACATGGGGAGGAAATAGTAATTTACCTCCAAAAGGATGATGTGCTTCACTTTTATAACCCTGTTCTTTCAAAAATTCCGCTAATTCGATGGTTATATCACCTAATTCTTTATAAACCCTAAAACATTCGATTTCTGTATCTACACTTGGAGATTTTTTTATTTCACTCCATTTCATTTCCATTCCAAGAATAACTGCATTTTTACCAAATACTTTCAAGTTATAAAAAATGAAATCCTCCAAAACTGGTGAATACCCAACTAAATCAATTCCTAAACCATGAGCCTTTTCTTTAAAGTCCTCCCAAAAACCACCAGGAACACCTGTTTTAACGTTATTTTCATTACCATATTTAGTCTTTCGTGCAAGCTGGAAACCTTTAAAAGTTCCTCTTAAATATCTACTGAACTTCTTTGCTTTCTCTCGATCGATTTTATCTTCAGGATCTAACCTTAATTCGAATAATTCTTCTGGAACAATAAATTTTAGAGCTTTATTTTTCCCTATATAGGTTGGAATTAATTGATTATCACTCATTTCATCACTCTCTTCATTTCCATCTATAAATATCTTATTTTTTATTTTTTTTTTTAATAAATTCTGGAGTATGAGTGCTTTCACATTTCCTCCTTGATGCCCAATTATTCCATAAATTATCTAATTTTTCCTCTACGTCCTCCTCTAAATTCGTATTCGAGGTTTTTTCCTTTTTTTCATTCATTCTAATACAATTAAAATAAAAAATTATTAACAAAAAAAAATATCGCAATTAAATTATAATTTATTTACATTTATTAAAAACTCAATGAATAGCATCCCAAAGAATAAATCGATGATTGTAAGCAATAAAACTAAGAAATTTATATCGTCAAGAAAGAAATAAATTAGAAAAACTACAAAAAATGAGATTTTCTCAAAAATAACCATTTTTATAATACCCTTATTTTGTTCAAAGTCAAGATATACGATGAAAAGTCCAATTCCAAAAATAATTACTAATATAAATAACATTTGAACAAAAACTAAACTTGGTGGGATTTGTACTCCAAAGAATGGAAATAAATTAGGAGCAATCAATGATAAAATTAATAAGGTAAGTCCAACTATCCAATTCCAAATAGCAGCACAAAGAAACATTATTTTATAATATCTTTTCTTATCCATCTAATTCTCCTTTATAGTAAATTATGTAGAATACCAATATTATTATAATCTAAATGAATTATTTTATCATACTCTTTAAACCTATTGACTTAGAAAATCAAATGATGGAGTATTGGAATAAGAGATTTTTGCTTGAAGGAAAAATATGGGGGCAAGAACCTAGTAAATCCGCATTTCTAGCTCTCAAGTTATTTAAAGAAAACAATATTAGAAGCATTTTGATTCCTGGCGCAGGATATGGTCGTAATTCAAAATTATTTTCCGATAATAAGTTTAAAGTCACGGGTATAGAGTTCTCTAAAAATGCATACGAATTATCAAAGGAATATGATTTAAATACTCAATTTATAAACGGAAATGTTTTAGACATGCCACTTAATGAAGAGAAATATGATGCGATTTATTGTTTTAATGTATTACATTTATTCTTACAAAAAAACCGTGAGTTATTTTTAAAGAAGTGCTTTTATAAATTAAAAAAAAAAGGTTTTATATTTTTTGTAGTGATGTCTGAAAAGGAAAAGAGTTTTGGTAAGGGGAAAAAAATCGAACCGAATACTTTTGAAAGCAAACCAGGTAGACCCGTTCATTATTTTACTAAAAAGGATCTAAATGAACATTTTAAGAATTTTCAAATAATAATATCAGGAATAATTGAGGATAAAGAAAATCATGGCGAAATTGGACAACATGTTCATATATTGCGCTATATTTTCGCTAGAAAAAAGTGATTAATTCATTTTTCCTACTTCTTTAATTGCTTTCTTATATGCTCTATCAAAATAATACCAGTAAAGTCTAGGTAAGTGTCTTTTCAATTTCCATCCAATTTTTGCCATTCCTGTTAGAATATAGAATTTCTTCTTCAGTATTGACTTAATATATTTCTCTGCTACTTCATCTGGATTTGCAAGTTTTCCCACTGTCGAGATTAGAGCGCATTCTTCAGGTTTAGTCTTATTTTCTTCAGCATATCCAGGTGTGTCTGTATCGGTAGGATATATCAATGAAAACCGGATATTATAGGGTTTTAGTTCATGTCTAAGTGCTTCCGTCAATCCTACAAGAGCAAATTTAGATGGAGAATATGTTGTATACCCCATCATTCCAAAATATCCTAGAGCAGAGGTAAAATTTATTACATGACCTTTTTTCTCTTCCATGAAATAGGGTAGGAGAATCAAGGTGGGTATTAATTGTCCATAATAATTTTCATTCATTAGTTTCTCAAAATCTTGAAGGGTATAGTTTTCGACATAATCTGGCCTAGCACATCCAACTACATTTATTAGATAATCCGGAATTCCATTTTTTTCAATAAAACTTGTCAATAAGGA
Organism: Promethearchaeota archaeon; assembly: GCA_048938445.1. Lineage (GTDB taxonomy): Archaea > Asgardarchaeota > Lokiarchaeia > Sigyniarchaeales > SOKP01 > FT1-020. The sequence continues at coordinate 12,997 of JBHLME010000072.1, forward strand.
TTTCAATTCATTCATCTCTCTTGTATCACATGTAATAGTTGTAATAAATTGGGACTCTTGTCCTATATAATTAATCAACTCTTCATTAGTTTTTTTCAAGGATTCCGAGTCTATATCAATAATGCATAAAGATCCTCCTAATTGAACTATTATTTTTGCTAAAGCTTTACCCATTCCTTTAGCTCCACCACAAATTACCACTATTTTTTCTTTCAAAGGTTTCCTTTTAATTAATCTATTCATGGACACGTACCATTCACCTTGATTATCATTCGAAATGATTAAATATTGAACCATCCATAAATTATAAAGAGGGGTCCTAAGATCATGCATGTTATATTTATCACGAGGTTTAAGATCGTGTCAAATAATTTTGTAGTATACCCTCCGTTCTGCACGCAATATGTAATATCAATTAATCCAAGAAAAATCAATGAACTTCCAGAAACAATGGAAAAAAAAATTCCAAATCTCTGAGAAGTCAGAACTCCTATAGCTGCGATAAATAAGGTGGGCAATATCCAGCCCAAATCTGCTATGACAAAAGTACTTTCATGAGTGATATGTGTGGGTGTTTTTTCTGGGTTTTTTTTTTCCACTTTATAGAAAAATATCCAATATCCAATTATTCCAATGCAAACTATAATTTGACTCAAACCTATTAATATATTTAGAATTTTTTACACCAATTTATTATTATTTTAATTTCAATTATATATCCGATTTAAGATACCATGCTGGAACACCAATATCCACAATGCCACCATCTATTGGAAAATTGTGGCCTGTAATGAAATCTGAAGAAGGAGAGGCTAGAAAGTTTACAAGTCTCACTACATCTTCAACAGTACCATACCTGTTTAAAGGTGTTTTAACATGACCCATATCCATAGTATCTTTCATTAAATCTTCATCATTCGCATATATACCCGTTACATGATAACCAGGAGATATAGCATTTACTGTAACCCGTGGAGCAAGTTCTTTAGCAAGCAATTCCATTAATGCTATGATACCAACCTTACTTATACTATATATTGGTATGAAAGAATCAACATTAATGCCTGCAATAGATGCAGTATGTATGATTTTCCCCGAAATTGGATCGAAATCTTGTCTTCTTATTTTAGGACCAAATGTCTTTCCTACTAACCATTGTCCTTTAAGATTTACATTCAATATAATATCCCAATCTCTCTCTTTAACCCTAAGAATATTTTTTCCTGCTGCTGGACATATCCCAGCGTTATTAAATAATATAAATACATTATCTACTTCTTTATATGTTTGTTCTGCCAATTGTTTTACCTGTTTAACATCTGAAACATCACAAATTATGGGAATCACTTTTCTTTTTGTTTTGGATTCGATATCTTTTGAGGTTTTTTCAAGTGACTCCTCATTAATATCTACAAGGATAATATCAGCTCCTTTTTGAGCAAGTTCTAATCCCACACCTTTCCCAAAACCCGATGCACCCCCTGTAATCAATGCTCCTTTTCCTTCCAAGAAGTTTTTTGTCATTTTTACCAATCGGTATATAAAATGTTTATTGATGGAAAAAAATTTCCTTTAATAGTATAAATATCTATTTTTTTTTAATACATCAATTTTATATCTATAATTTTTATAGAATTGGAAATTTCATCTAAATTATAGTAATAATGATAGATAATCACGAAAATTATTAAATTTAGTATCTTCTAAATATATCATATAAGAAAATTTAAGTGACAAAAAATGGAAAATGTAATACCATATCTTATAAATCTTGGAGATGTCATTGGAGTTCGTTCTAAGGCAACTCTTTTAAATGAAATTGCAATGGCATTAATCGAATGTACAAATATTTTAGGCAAAAAAATAAAAAAACTAGGAAAAGTAAACCGTATTACAACGTGTTTTTGGCCTGTCAAGTTAATTCCATTGAATGAAACTCGTGCCTGTGTGTGTTCTTATTTAGGTAATAAGCAAGAAAAGCTCAATATTGGAAAGTTTGCTCAGATTCCAGTAAAACCGGATAATTTAATAAAAGGAGCTGATCCTTTCTCATTTTTAGATTCCTTAAGAACATATAATAATACATACTTGAAAAAAGCTAAATATTTTAAAAGGAACCTTGTCATTCAAGAAGCACTATTTAATTCAGCCGAGATGGATTTCTTTAAGAATTTCTTTATTAACCAATACAAATTAAGCTCTTTTGGAGAACCATATTTCATTTTGGAAGGAGGTCCTATATCTAAAAGCGTTGAACAAACGAGAATTGCACCAGAAGTATTTGAATTCATTTCTCAAAGAGATACTCAAATGCTTGATGATTATGGTGCTATAATTACAAAATTATGCGATAGATGGGTTCAAAAAGGAGCTCAAGATGTCGATAAAATTCGAGGAAAAACCATAGATACTAGTGAAGAAGAAAAACAATTAGCAATACTCAATAAAGAGTTGGAGGCTGAAAAAAATAAGACATTTGAAAAAACACCAGAAGAATTAGTGAAAAGTGGAAAATATAAAATTAGTGATAAGACCGGAGATTGTTATAATGACTTAAATTCAGTTAAAGGATCCGTTGATAAGATTAAGGGTGCAATTGAAAAAAGAGACTGGTTCTTAATTAAAGAGGGAGTAAAAGATTTAGATCTGAATTATAGAACACTAGGAAATACTATCAGTAGATATAAATCTGACATTGCTAATGTAGAAAAAAGTATCAATTCAGAAATTCGAGATAATGAAAGAGCGCATTCAACAAAAATACGAGAATTAGAAAATAAAATTCGTGAAATACAGAGACAAATTGACAGTAAACATAAATCTCAACAATCAGATCTCTCTTCTGCTGAAGATGTAGTGACTATGATTAAAAATGAGAAGCAATCTTGTTTGGATAATATTGAAAGGATAAAAGACGTAGATATGACGGATGTCCAGAGCTTTATTAACAATTATACGATTGAAATCAAGACAAAAGAAGTTGTTGTAGGAATCCCCATTTTCATATTTTATTTCGTTGATCCTAATTCAAATCGGACAACGCAGAGAGTTCCAGTATTGCCTATCTTGATTGATAAAGGGAAAGTAGTTAGCACGAAAATAAAAGAAAATTTTAGGCAACAACTTGAAAATATGATGAATAAGGACAATTTAATGATTAATCTGGTTGAAACTAAGGCTGAAAAAAATAATTTAATGGATGACATCAAGAATTTAGACAATCGTCTCGAGGATGCAATAAACGATCTGCGAATGAAAAAGGTTTTGGGGAAAAAGGAGTCTACCTCAGCAATAGAGGTTATTACTAACCTAGTTTGGTAAAATTAAATTATTGTTTTTTAATCTTATTTATTTTTTATCAGTATTTTATTAGGCTCAATTCAATTATAGCCGCAATTTCAGAACTAACCTTACCAATTATACTTTTAATTGAAACTTTCCAAGAATATTTATCATGTACTTTATTTAGTAATAATGCTAATAATGCGACAGTTATTCCAAAAACTATGATGAAATAATAAATATCGAGTAAATGAAGGAAAATAAAACCCAATAAGTAATGGAAAATGTAAACGGTCAAAGAATAAAAAGAAAAGTAATAAAAGAATCTGTAATTTTTCTTAAATTTAAATACTTCGAATTGCTCAATTGTAAATAATGATGCTATTGCAATAAGATTTATTCCTACTGTAAAAAAATACCAAGAACTACTTCGATTCGATAAAAATATGGGATAATCATGATGTATGCCTAAAAGCATCAGAATGAAACCACATATAATTGATGGGTATAATAATTTATTTTTCACCATCTTTTTTCTCTCATTTTTATTCTCTATTTGTTTTATTTCATGAATAATTTCTCCAACAACAGTTCCTAATAAAAAGACAGCTAAAGAAGGTAATAATGGATTATTAACAACCATTTTTTTATTATAAAGAAAAAAGTATAGTCCTCCAAAAAAATTAAGCTCTCCATTATAAGGTAATAAGAATTCAAAAATGAAAAGGTTTAAAATTAGTAGATAAATACCACTAATTATTCTCACTTTTTTAGAAGCTTTTAAAAATATAAATCCTAAAAGCTGGGCGATTGCCAATGAATGTAAAATGTCCCAGTTCCAAAACCAGGTTATGTCCGAAAAAAATATTGCTTGTGAAAACATTGCAATGAATGCCATTATGAGAATAATAAATCCTTTAATTAAATACTCATTTCTTAGCACGCGCTTCTTATTAAAATGTTTATATATTGAAAATTCTTGCTTTTTTCTTTGAAAAAATATTGAAACGCTGATTCCAGATATAAAAATAAAAGCACATGCTCCAAATACATCCAAGGTTGCAAAATATAAATCTTGTAGCCAAAATTGTTCTAAGATTATCCATCCAGTAAGTAAATGAACCATCATTATGTTGACTATGCAAAATCCTCTGTAAGTATCAATACTCTTGACTCTCAAATCTAACTGTTTTCTCTGTTGACTATTAAATGTAATCTATGAGTAAAAGTTCAATAAAAACTAATCCCCTTATATGAAAAGTATAAGGATTTGAGTATTTAACCTTTTTCTTTTCAAATTATTTAAAAATGGAAAGATAAATTACATGTTGAGTTTAATATTTGTTAAATTAAGTAATTCTAAAAGACAATCGTGTAATAAATCTACTCGTATTCTCCATTCTGAGGGATTTAAATAATTTTCTAACCATTTTTTATAACCCTTATTTACAATATCATTTTTATAACGATCAGGAGTTTCCCATTCTAATCCTTCTACTTCAATATACTTATTTGAATCAGCCCAACTCCATACAAGAATAGGCCAAGTACAATAAAAACCTGAATTAGTTTTATTTCTTAAACTTAATATCTTTTCAGCCAACTCTTTTGTAATTACATGACAGACAGATATAATATCTTTAGTTTCATTAAAACCTAAAATTTTTGATCCAAATTCATTAACGATTATTTCAGTCTCTTTTTGTGTAGCTGGATGAGTATTAAACGCTCTTGATGTGCGACCTACATGTAAATTATCTATATCTATATTATTAATAGTTTTTTGGAGTTCATCGGGATATAGATTTATCCAATGAATTAAACGATCAAAATCAACATACATTATTCTTTCCATCACAGAATTTTTAATATTCTCTATTGCAGTTTGATAAGCGAGTTTATACGTATCTATCCGTCTATCTGTTTGACAAGTTCTAACTATAAAACCCTCTTCTTTTAAGAAAGCAGTGCTTTCTTCATTCATGGCGGGAGTTAAGCATACGATCCTTTTTTTAAATAATAATTTTATTTTAGGTAATGCTGATTTCAATTCTTGTTTTAATCGGAATTCAGGATCATGATAAGTTGAAGTTAATATGATAGGATTTGAAGACATTTTACTTTTCCCACGATTTCATTACTACATGTGTATTAGTATCTATTATCCCTTCAATTTGGTCTATTTTTTGAGAAAAAATATCATATAATTCTTCAGGAGTTTCTGTTTCAATTTCCGCAATGGCATCGTATGCCCCTGTTAATGACATGAGTTTTTTAATTTGAGGAATCGCATTTAACTTTTCAATAACTCTTTTCATGGCATTTACTTCAATTTTACAAAATATAATTGCTCTAACAGTCATAGTATGATACCTTTTTTCTTATTAACTAGATAATTTATTAACTTTACTTATGAAAAGAATCTTTATTTTTTTAATTTCTTCAAAATTTCTTAATTGTTCATTTAGAAAATAAAAATCTTTAGTTGAACTTTTCTTTACAGTTACAAGAAATTCATGAGCGCCGAATAACACGTCAATATGATTAATTCCACTGAACCTCAATAGTTTTAAAGGTAGTTCACTTATTACACCCATTTTTGTAGTTATTAGGAGGAGAGCATTAACTTTTATATTGTTTTCATGAACATACCTGAGTAAAATAGAAAGGATTAAAATAAATATTGTTATAATTAAGAAAGGTAGAGGAAAGAATTCGTTGATGAGTAATACACCAAAAAAAAGTCCAGTAAGGGGCTCAATTACTGTTAATATACTACTCCATTGATTATATGTCAAGTTAAAAGGGCTCCAATTTACATAAGCAATGAATATTAAAAGATAAGGTAAAATTGTTGAGAAAATATTAATGAAAAGAACTTCCCATCGAAAAAATAGATGAGGATTGAATAATTCTTGGAAAAATTTACTTATTTCGGCAGTTAATATGGGTTCTACAGGAATGAGGAGAAAAATAAGAACAAAAATGAACATAAATCCAATTCCAATTAAAAACATGAATGAAAGTTTTAATAATAACCTCACTACTTTATAATATTTATTTTTATTGATGATTTGTAATTCCTTGTGAGAATATGAATCCTTGTTAATAAAAATATGAAAAAATGTAATACATATTGAAAATATAATCATGTAAACGAGTCCCAAAATCGAAAAGGTGCTAGTTTCAAATATTTTAACAAATATAATTATCCCTATTGAAAATAATAACATTACAATATAGAGAATCTTAAAAATATCTAATTCTTCAGATCTTCCATGTTGATATATCGCAATGATTATGTTAAAAATTATGAATCCAATCATTACAAAACCTATGGATGTTAACTTTAAAGCCAAAAAATAAAAGATTATTTGCAAAATTATTCCGAAAGAACCTAATATGGCGAAATATAATATATACCTCAAGTTAAAAAAGTGCGAATTTCGCTCCTTAAAAAATTCCTTGAAGATAGTTAACGGAATTTTATCATTAGAAGTAAATTTATTATTATAGTAAATCAATCCCAAAGCTAAACCTAAAAAAAAAATACCACACGTAAAAAATCGTAAATATATGATTGTTATGACTGAAACAGTGGCAAACAATCCAGATACTACGACGGGGATAAAACCCCATAAAATATTAGCAACTATTATGTAAAATATGTGTTTATTTTGGATGTATTTAAGAAACTTCATTTTTATGAAATAAGATTAGTTATCGATGTTGTATATAATTATGGATTTTAATAATAGTTATTTTAATAAAAATTTATTAATTAGAAAATTAGTAGGTCTTATTTATATAATTAAATTTGTCTTGTCAATGTCGAACATTCTAATTACAGGAGCAACGGGACATATTGGATGTTGGCTTGTTAATCATTTCTTAAAAAAGGGCCACGGGATTATTGCTCATGGAAGTTCAGTTGAATCTATTAATAATTTAAAGACTAGATCAAATCTCAATTCAAAACCAAATGTAAAGTATTGGACTCAAGATTTTCTAGCAAATCAATGGAACTTCCCTAATTTTGCAAATATCGATATAATAATTCACTGTGCTGCTGCCACTAAAGTTAGAGAGGGGACTATAGATAATTTTGAACGATATTTTTCTTTAAATGTTCTTGCAACAAAATTGATCGCTAAAAAAGCATTAGAAAATAGCGTAAAACATTTTATATATTTTTCTTCGGGACAAGTCTACGGGATCTCTCCATCCTTCCCCATACGTGAAGATACTGAAAAAAAACCAATTAATTTATATGGTTTCACAAAATTAATGGGAGAAAATATTATTAAATCTTTAGGGATTTTGGGATTAAACTATACCATCTTCCGTCCATTTTCCGTGTATGGAAAAGGACACGATAATATTATTTCTATAATAAAAAATAAGATTCTTAATGATGAAAAAATCACAGTTTATGGTGATGGAAATCAAAAAAGGGCCTTTACACATGTTAGAGATTTATGCAACGCTCTAGAATTAATCATTAATAATAAACAATGTTTTTCCCAAGAGTATAACTTTTCAGGAATAAAAGAATATTCTGTAAATGATTTAATAAAGATGATTTCGAAAAGATTGAATAAAATTCCACATATTGAAACAAGCAATATTGAAATAAAAGAACAGCAAAGAAATATAGCTAATATAAATAAGCTAAAGGATTTAGGTTTTAACTTTAGACAAACTCTTGAAAATTTTATTGAAAACGAATTAAATTAAAGAATATGAAGCTAGAAATAAGATGAATGAAGAATTAAAGAAACTTTCAAAAGAAGAATTAATTGAATATATTGAGGATTTATCTAAAAATTGGTTAGCAATCGATGGCACCTGGTTTCAAGCTGTAGAAAAAAGATTTGGAATGGAAGAGGCAATACGATGTGATACGGACTCTTGGAAAATTTTTACTGTCGTTGAAGCTAAGAGAATCATGGAACGGTTTGATATACCACAAAATGGTGGTATTCCTGCCTTAGTAAAGGCATTAAAATATCGAGTATATGCTAATATTAACATTCAAGAAATTGTTGAAATTTCTTATAATCGTTGTATATTCAGAATGAATGACTGTAGGGTTCAATCCGCTAGAAATCGTAAAGGGCTTCCAGATTTTCCCTGTAAAAGAGTAGGTTTAGAAGAATATAGTAATTTTGCGAAAACAATTGATCCTAGAATCAAAACTCGATGCATTTGTTGCCCTCCTGACGAACATCCAAGAGATTATTGGTGTGCATGGGAATTTATTTTACAATCTTAGAAAAACAATTCATTTTCATTATTTAATTTCTTATTTTAGTTACAAATATAAAATTCAACAAGGTTTTGCCATTTATTAAATGGAATGATCTTCGATGAATATTTTGGTAAAAGAAACAGATTTTCAAAGAAAAGAATTGTAAATCTTTTTTGAGAAATTTTGGTATGGTAATGAAATAATATTTTCAAAAATTTTATTTTAGGTTTAATATCTTTAGTTAAGAGGTGGTTTATAGAAAAATTTTAAATACAAAAATATATTCTTGTATGTTATTACTTAAAAATACAAATAGTTAAAAACATCAAATTTAACTATATTTTATTTAAAAAACAATAATAAAAAAAATTATCAATTAACTAAAAAAAGTGAAATATTCACAATGTCTGAATCAGAAATTGAAAGTCAAATTAGTGCAAAAGAAGATGAAATTACGAAAGTAGAAGAGGAAGCGAATAAAAAAGAAGCATCTGCTGAAAAAGAAGTAGAGGCAGAATATGATGCTCAAATTGCTACCGCAGAATCTAAATTATCTTCTGAACAAGGCCATTTGAATGAAGCTACCGAAAAAGCTGCTGAATGGGCAGCTACAAAGAAAGAAAAAGCTGGAGTAGTAAAGGCCTTGGGAAAGGAAGTTTCTACTTTAAAAAAAGCAAAAGATAAAGCTTTAAATACAAAATTAAAAGAAATTGCTGCTGAAAAGAAAACAAA
>JBHLME010000073.1:0-22189 GCA_048938445.1 Promethearchaeota archaeon
ATAAAAATAAACATGTTACACGATTTAAAATTATCTTTAATAAAAAATAAAAAATTTTATTTTTTCACTAGCATTAGAAAATAACAATTAAATCTGTTTTTATAATAAATAAGGTTAAGAAATAATGAATCCTAACGAGTTTGCCCAAAAACTGATAGAAGTTCAAGAATTAATGAAAGATGAGAATTATGAAGAAGCGATCATAATTCTTGAAAAATTAAAACTAATTGATCAAAAAGGAGATTTTGATTATAATTTAACTCATAAATTATATCAATTGATTTCAAACTCTCATTCTCTGTATAACCAACAAGTAATAGTTAATGAAATAAATTCAATGATGATAAAAAAAAAGGTTATTACAATCAATGAGTTAAATCAACTTATCAGTGAGCGGACACATTTAAGTCTTGATGATAAAGAATTTAAGAAAGAAGTTGAACTTTTAATTTTAAGGGGATTATTAACGGGTTATATTGAAGGAGACCTATTAATTTTTTAATTCTATATCCAATTATAATTAATACTATATGAAATTAGAAAAATAAAATGGTTTTTTATACTTTTATCTTAAAAAATCATTAAATAGCGGATGACTTTAATTTATGATAATAAACTCATTTGACAAATCAGTCAGTATCAAAATCGTGTATTTTGGACCTGCCCTCTCGGGGAAAACCACTTCATTAAGATCTCTTTTTACCTATCTTAATAAATCAGATGATATAATTAGTATTGAAAACACGTTAAACAGAACACTTTTCTTTGATTATGGTACACTTATTTTCCAGAATGAGAAATGGGATTTAAAAATTCATATATATAGCACAACAGGACAAGATTTTTACATCGTAACTCGTCCTACTACATTAAAAGGGATTGATGGACTAATATTTGTCGCCGACTCTCAAATAGAAGCGTATGAAAGAAACCTTACCTCATGGCGTGAGTTAATTTCATATTTTGGAACTTCGATTGAGAACCTACCTATCATTATTAATTTTAATAAGCAAGATCTTAAGGAAAAATTCAAATCAATGCGTTTTATGAATGAAATTAATTATAAAAGACTTAATAATCTTGGTGTTGAATATACTGCTGCTATAAATGGAAAAGGAATCATAGATAGTTTTGAACAAGTTCTTAAATTAATATTTCAAGACTTTACAAATAGCCAATTACTATCTAATGAAGGTTCTTATTTTTTATATGTCTAATTTATAATCATATTATTGGCTTATATTTTTAAAATACAAATTTTTATTTTTCTTTCTTAAATAATAAAAAAATGCTTAGTTTCAAAAAAAATATTCACAGATAAAATTATAATGAAAAATGACTATTTTTTATTGATATAATTTAAAAAGGCTTTCACAATAATATGAAATCTTTCGTCTCTTACAGCAGATAAATGGTCACATCCTTGAATTTGGAAATGGCATGCCCCTGGCATTGTTTCTGCAAAAATTGTTTTATTTTGAAGCAATATATCATCAGTACCGGCTACAGATAATACGGGGATTTTAACTTTTTTAAATACTGATTTTACACTCTTAAGTGAGTCAAACAAAATATTTTCGTCCTTATTTACAAAATTTCCTTTCATGACTGTAGCTAACACTTTTGGATCTTCTCCAGTAGAATCAGCAAATTTTCGGAAATTTAGAGCAATGGGATTTTTTATATCATTAATGTTATCTATTTTAAGTGCTTCGACGATAGGTCCGTAAAGTTGGTTTATAGACTCTGGTTTTAAAGCTATTGGCGTATATCCTCCTATAATTGCACTATTAACACGTTCTGGTTCTGATAACAAAATACTTAAGGCAATACTTCCTCCCATCGAGTACCCGAAGAAATTTGCCTTGGAAATTGATAGATGGTCCATTAATTTAATAATATCTTCTCTCATGTATGCTCCATATTGTTTAGGATCATCTGGCTTGTCGCTTTTACCGTGGCCACGACAATCTACCAAAATTAATCTATTGTCATCCTTTAGAGTGGATATCCAATTTGTTTCGCGCCAATTTATATCGATATTTGCAGCAAAACCATGAATCATTATTAAATCCGGTCCTTTGCCTTCAATTTCGTAATGAATTTTAACTTGATTATTATTAAAATCCGGCATTTTAATTACCCAAAATAGGTATGATTAAAACAATATAATCGAATTAAATTAATAAACTTTATCCAAGATTAAAGTTGGTTTTAAGAAAATTATATTATAATTTTAGCAGATTTCATTAATATATTTTACCTATTACTCTAATCATGGTGTATTCGCTCATTTATTGTTGAGCGTAAAAGGGATATTTTTATTTTTTTCTTATTAAAACCTACCGTTTCAATAATTTTGATGATTTTTAGTCGTTTGGCTTTCCCTTTTAAGCCTTCTTCTTGCATAAATTCATTTGCGTAATTTTCAATATCTGATTTATCAACCATCAATAGACAAAATGAATCAATTAAAATAAAGTTGTATGAAATGGATCACATGAGTGTAAAATTTCAAAAAATAAATTATTAAAATTAAACAGAAAAAATAAATTAATTTGAATATTTCCTAATTCAAGGATTTTAGAATCATTTTAAACATATTTAAAAAAATTATTAATAAGAATAATGGTGAATCTATAAAAAAAGGTATTAGAATTATGTCTGATAATAAACAGACCATTAGTGATATAAGAATCGGAGTTTATGTCTGTAGATGAGGGGTAAATATCGGAGCACACGTAGATTGCGATGCTGTCAGAGATTTTGTTGAACCATTGCCTAATGTTGTAATTGCTCGAACTAATGATTTTACTTGTAGCGATCCTGGTCAACAAACAATAAAAAATGATATTCTAGAATTAGATTTAAACAGAATCGTGGTTGCCGCTTGCACACCTAAAATTCATGAACCTACATATAGAGCAGTCTTAATGGAAGCAGGTTTGAGCCCTTATTATTTTGAAATGGTTAACATGCGGGAACATTGTTCCTTCGTGCATCAAGATGATAAAGAAAAAGCGACTCAAAAAGCTATGAGACTCATATTAGCAGGGATAAATCGAGCTCGAGAACTTGAATCAATACCTAGAAAAGAAATTTCTATTAAAAAAGCGGCTTTAGTTATTGGAGCAGGCATTGCAGGTATGAATGCTGCATTAGATTTAGCAAGCCAAGGAATACAGGTATACCTTGTGGAAAAGGAAGCTACAATAGGAGGCAAAATGGCACAATTAGACCGTATCTTTCCTACGGATGATTGTGGTATATGAGTTCTTGCTCCTATTATGGTTAATGCTTCAAAACATCCTAATATTGAATTATTAACATATAGCGACATAATTGAATTTAGAGGTATTACTGGAGATTATAAAGTGAAGATTCGAAAGAATCCAAGATTTGTTGATGAGTCAAAATGCACGGGTTGCGGATTATGCACGACTAAATGCCCAGTTAAGGTCCCTAATGAATTTGATAGGGGAATTGGAGAACGAAGAGCTGTATATATCCCTTTCCCACAAGCAGTACCGAAATATGCCATTATTGACAAATCGGCTTGCATAGATTGCAAAAATTGTGAGCGAATATGTCCTGCTGAAGCAATTCTTTTTGATCAAGAGCCAGAATTTTTAGATATTAATGTAGGTGCTGTAATTGTCGCAACAGGATGGGATGAATATCCAATAATCGAAAGTGGAGAATATAAGTATGGTTTATATCCTGATGTAATTACTCAAATCGAACTTGAACGAATGTTAAGTCCAATTGGACCAACTGGAGGCCATGTATATAGAATTTCAGATGGTAAGACACCTCAAAAAGTTGCTATGATCCAGTGTGTTGGTTCAAGGACTTTACGAGGAAATCAATATTGTTCTGGAGTTTGCTGTAATGTTGCTTTAAAAAATGCTCAATTGCTCAAGCAAGAGTATCCCAACATAGAAATTATTCTCTTTTACATTGATATCAGAACGACAGATAAGAATAATGAAGAATATTATCGTTCAATTAGAGCTCAAAAGATAACTTTCATCAAGGGAAAACCAGGAGATATCAAATTAAATGAAAACGGGACGATGAAATTATTTTATGATAATTCTTTATCGGGTGATGTATCATCATTGGATTTTGATCTTGTCGTCCTATCGACTGGAATTGTTCCTTCGAAAGGAACAAATGAAATGATTGAAACTATGGGTCTTGGAAAAGGACCTAATGGGTTTTTGACTGAAATTCATGGGTGTTTAAAGCCACAAGAAACTAAAACAATGGGAATTTATATATGTGGATGCGCTGCGGGTCCAAAGAACATTCCTTATTCCGTTTCAACAGCGCTTGCTGCTGCGAGTAAAGCTGCAACTTTACTCTCCAACGATACGATTAGACAAGAACTAATCATAGCTGAAATTAATGAAGATCTCTGTATGGGATGTCATAGATGTGAAAAGCTTTGTGAATATGAGGCAATTAAGGTAAATGCGGAGGGAATAGCGGAAGTTGATGATCTTAAATGTAAGGGATGTGGAGTTTGTGTTACATCTTGTCCAGCTAAAGCAATAGATCTCAAATATTATCGTGAGAAACAATTTAAAGAAATAATCAAGGGAATTGGCGCTGTTGGTATTGATTTGACTATTAAGAAAGAAGTACAAAAAGTAGGAGAGGAATAAACAAATTAGAAGTGATAAATTTTGAAACAAATTGAAAAAGAAATACCAAGAAGAATAATTGGATTTGGTTGTGAGAAATGAGGATATTCAGCTGCCGATCTGACTGGTACGACCAGAAAATCATATTCAACATCATTTCATCTCATTCGAGTTAGATGTACTGGAAGAATAGGAATTGATTTAATTATGGAAAGTTTTCTAAATGGCGCTGATGGTGTAGCAATAATCTCTTGAAAAAAAGGAGAATGTGAATTTGGAAGGGGAAATATGAATACTTATGACCACGTGCTCTTTTTAAAGAGACTTTTCAATCATTTAGGAATCTCAGGAGAAAGAATACAACAATATTTTTGTAGTGCTGCAGAAGTAGAAAACTTTGTATCATCAGTCAACGATATCACAAAAAAAATTGAAAGCTTACCCCCTTTACCGAAAAATTTTAATCCGAAATGAATGATTCTTAAGAAAAAATTATAGTCTTGAGAAGACACGCCACTGCGAGGTTATTCGGATAATTTAAACAAATAAATAAAAAAAGAATTTTAAACTGATAATGAGTTCTGAGAGTAAAATTTCATGGAATTTTTTAAAAAATGTAAGTGATGTATTAAACTCATATAGGATTAGAGCGTTATTAGACGCAAAAAAGGACGTATTAGAATCGGGGATTTATAATGAATCTGAGTTCTATGATATCCTATTTAAAATGTTTGATGAGGAGCGATTGAAATATGCATTTTTTGACTTTTTAAAATCAAAAAAAAGCCATGGTTTTGACTCCTTAGAACAATTTGCAAATGATAATTCTATTGAAATAACTAAAGCTTATTCTTTATTAGAATTACTAAGAAATGAAAACCTCGTTCACATTCAAGAATTAATTGATGTTATAGAAGATGGTGATGATAAGCCTCCTAAAAGAAACTTTAAAGGATTATCATTTTATATATCTAATAGTGATTTGTCCAAAATTAGATCTGTTTATGAACCTGTTAAGGTCATATTTGACTCGAAAATATGCTCTGGATGTGGTTTGTGTGCAGGAATATGTCCTGTAAATTGTATTGAAATTAATAATGGATTTGGAAAAATTGATGATGACAAATGTATAAGATGTGGTTTATGTTATTTCATTTGTCCTAGATCATTTTTACCCACTCGAGTCTTGAGAATGACTCAAGATAGTATCTCAGAAATTAAAGATTATGGGAATTTTGGACCATTTATTAAAGCATTTTGTGCTAGGACTAAGGTTAAAGAAATTGCAGAAGAATGTCAAGATGGTGGAATCTCAAGTACTTGCTTATATCATTTATTAGATTCAAAAAGAATCGATTTTGCATTAGGTGCAACAATGAGTAAAGATCCTTGGAGACCTGAACCCATTTTAATAGAGGGAAAAGAGGATATTATTAAATCAGCAGGAACAAAGTATGTGAATAATCCAAATTTAATGTTATTAAATGATGAACGCGTTCATGGAAAAAATTTGGCTGTAGTGGGAGTTCCATGTCAAATGCAAGCATTATTAAAATCTCAAATTTATAACATTGGTTTCCCTTCATTGAATAAAATAAAATATCGAATAGGAATATTTTGTATGGAATCTTTTCCATATGCGGAGGGTTTCTTGAAAATATGTGAAAAACTTAATGTTAATGTAATTGATGTCAAAAAAACGGATATCAACAAAGGAAAATTCTTTATTTACACGAAGTCCGGTGAAGAATTAAATATTCCCATAAAAGAAATAAGTGATTTAGCCAGAATTGACTGTGAATTTTGTCATGATTTAACCTCTGAATCTGCAGACATTTCTGTTGGTTCTATTGGTGCTCCGGTAGGATGGAACACAGTTATTATCCGGACTGAAAAAGGCAAAGAACTATATGATGAGTTAATAGAACATGATCTGATTGAGTCAAAAGATATCAATGATGTTAAACCGGGATTGCCATTACTCTCTAAAATTGCTGGTAATAAACGAAAGAAATGTGAAAATCACGTTAATTCTAAAATAAATTCAAATCAAAGGTTTCCAAGATATTAAAAAAAGTCTGCCGATACAGGCGTTTGAATTCTTATCAAATTTTGATTATTATCCTCGAAAATAGATATAATCGCAGAGATATTCTGTTTGGTTTCATAGACTATTTCCTTTATTTCACCTTTCCCCCATTTATTAAATCCAGTTAAAGAAGGCGCTGTTTCAAACAAACCTTCTTGAAGACCTGTTAGTTTTACCGTAACCCCTTTAAGATCCTGTTTTGAAATGTTTTCCATTCGAATAGTGTATTTTTCAATATCAGATTCTATTGATTTTACTTTAATGATCTTTTGAAATTTTGATGAGATATCGCTAAATAACGATGGAGAACTACCACTATCTTTTGAAAATAGGGTAGTTTCTGCTTCTTTTTCACTTAAAGGCTGTGATACTATAGATATAGGAACATCAAATTTTATCACATCATGTCCAAATTCTGGTTTTTTCTTTCCTATGACCATGAGTGACCAATTTGAATAATCTCCGTATTTCAAACCCCAATATTCTTTTTCTGAAGGTTCCCATAAATAATTATGACTAGGTTCGGCAATCTCTGGAATTTTTAAGAGTACATACCCTTCATCAGTATTTTTGGTCTTAACATCTCCAGCTATCGCAGGGGGTAATTCTTCAACTTTCCTGCAAGAATTGCCATATGCTTCACAATAACATACTAAATTTGCTTTTTGTAAGAGTCTTATTTCTATTTCTTTTAAATTCTCAGAATTATACAATATTTTAATGGTTTCTCCTGGCTTAAAGACATCTTTCGCAATATGTATGCTTAATCCTGAAATTGAGACTGTTACCGGATTTTGTTTGATAGTTTCGAGATTTGATTTATTGATTTTTAATTCAATTTCTCGAGTTCTCTTGATGATCAAGTCATCATCTTTATTAACAGGATTAACCATTCTAAGAAGCAATTCTACATAATATTCTAAATTCCTTTTCCTTATCGTTGGAATGACGTTATTTTTAATGAGAATTGATTTTTCTCGGATATATTCCCCCGCCTCAAAATTGCCTGCGGAAAAAATTTCTTCTTTATTTATTTGGAGCTCTTTTATACAAGGGGTTTTCGTGATTAATTTGATACCGCTCCATAATAGTGAAGTATCTTCTTCAAAATCAAACCTTGTAGTAATGTTTAACTTGTCACCAATGACAACTGATTGATCACTCGTATTGAGTCCCAAATTCATGATATAATTAAATTTTACAGAATTAATGAAATTTATTGTTATGATAACAAGCATTGAATTTTATTAAAATTTTTTTAAATAGCGATGATTTTTGAAATACTTGATTTTTCACCTTATTATTTCGAGATTTGATGAATTTATTTTGAATTAATGTAAAATTTAGTTAGAAAAAGTAAAGAAATTGTATAAAAATGAATAATATTGATAGTTTAAAATAAAAGGAATGTTATGAATATCAATATAATAATTATGGGATGAAAAGTGAATATTAAATTAGGAGATTCAATTAAGGCCATTCTTTTTGACCTTGATGGAACATTGATTGATTGTGATGTTAATTTGTTTACCAGAGATTACCTAAAGAGGTTGTCAACAGTTTTAGCTCCATTTATTCCGCCAAAAAAGACAATTTCTGCTTTATTAAGAGCATCTAGTGCAATTGATGAGAGTGACGGAAGCAAGATCAATATTGATGCTTTTCGAGAAATCTTTTTCTCAATAGTAAAACAACCTGAAGAAATAATCAATCCTATCATAGATAAATTCTATGAAACTGAATTTCCTAAATTACAAATACACTTTACTACAAGACCAAATGCACGTCCTTTAATGAAGGAAATTTTTATTAAAAATTATAAAGTTGTAATAGCAACCACTCCACTTTTACCTGAAATCGCTATACGTCAGAGATTAGACTGGGCTGGAGTAGGAGATTTCCCTTATCACCTTATTACAACGATAGAAAACAGTTATGTTTCAAAATCTTTGACAAATTTATTATATTATAAAAATATAATAGATGAGATTGACCTTCCTGCTGAATTATGCTTAATGGTGGGGGATGAAGCAAAAGACATGATTGCAGCAAATCTGGGGTGTAAGACCTTCTTGGTTGATAGTCCCAATACAAACTTGGATGATTCAATTCCAGAGCCAACATATCACGGAACACTGGCTGACTTAAGGAATTTGATATAATTCATAAAAACTAAAAAAAAAAGAAAAAATAAAATAATTTGAATTCTCTCTAATCAGAATGAGCTGAGATTATTAAATCAGCAAATAATTTCATATCTTTTAAAAGAATGTTTATTTTATCTTGTGATTCCATCTCAATTTCTCCAGATTTCATGATGATAACAGAAATGATATATTTGAAGATATGTAGTTCTACTTCTTTACCATCATCATTTTGCCCTTTAAAAACCGCAGAATCCGACATGAATATATTTTCTCTTATGGTATTGCACGCATTAATATAATCTCTTAAATCGCCTCTTAGAGTCAAACCTGAACTTACACCTTGAACATTATGACTAATTACGTTTCCCGAGATATCAGTAATGATAATTTTTGCTTTGATCTCTTGAAGTTGTTTCTCAGCTTTTTCTACATGTGTTTTTAGTTCTTTGTAAGAAGAAATTAATATATCTCTAAATACCTTTGAGAGTTTATCTTGTTCATAAATACTAGTTAGCATGTATGAAAAAGTATATTCTTTAAACATGTCTAAAAAGATTTCTTTTGCCCTTTTAACATTAGTATCTAATAACTCTTTTTGATAATTTTGGGTATCATATTTATGTAAAAATAATGTCACTCTAGGTTTTTCGTTATTTTGACGGTAAATTTCCAATAAATCCTTGAAATAATCTTTTGCTTCTTCAAATCTATCAGGATCATGTAAATCTACGATAGGTATGAGTATGTCTGTACCTTTGAAAATTTCAGGTTTTTCTTTGTATTCCTTTCTATACTGTTCTTGACCTCCAAAATCAAATATACCTACTTGTAATCCCAAAAAAGGATGTCTTCTCGTTTCATAGAGTATCGTCGGGGATAATTTCTTCGTATCTTCTGGAGATTTTTCAGCAAATGCTACAGAATACAAGCTTGTCTTTCCACATCCTCCTAATCCTACTAAACTAATTTTCATCTTAATCTTCTCGTCTTTTTGATTGTTTTATAATTCTCTTTTATATATATAATTATTTAAAAAATATTTTTCAATTTAAGGTTCATTTCTTTTCTGATGGCGCATATTTTACTGATCGGGAAAAAATTTTTCCATATTCTTCTGTTGATGCCTCAATTAAGACTGTTCCTTCCATACTTTCCACGGGATAATCTATTTCAACGCTTTCATAAGGAAATAATTCTTTTATTGAAGTAATCCAGGGATTCCTTTCAAAAACATCTTCGACTAATGTGGCTCTTGCTGTCAAGTTTTCCAACACGAAACCAACTGTGTTTGTAAGTGTTAAGTTTAAGATTTTCTTTTCCTCATCCAAATCTTTAGTTAAACTCAATGCTTTACGCGTTCCCATGAGTTCTTTAGCTTTTTCTGATATTGGACCAGATTCGATAGCTCGTTTTACTTCGTCTGCTCCATTCTTTACTATGAATACTTTTCTTTTTTGAATATTATACTGCGCAACTTTCTTGAGTTTGGCCAAAAATAATACAGCGTTCAAATTTATAGCATTGAAAGGTTCAATTTTTAAATAACCTTTTTTGGCAGCATCTTCAATGATTTCTGCTCCTAAACCTGATCTCGCAAAAACAGTATTCTTATTTGGGCCGCTTCCTACAGAACCAACTGATATATCTGCATTTTCTGCAGTCAAATCAACACAAAAATTACAGCTTGAGGATTTATATTTATGTAGTGAGGCAATTGTATAAGATTTGACTGGTTCTCCGTTCAATTCTTCATACAAATGGAATTTTCCTTTATTTATATCCATCTTGATGATTTTATTCAAATCTAATCCATCCTTTCGAAATTTCGCATATAAAGTTTCAGGAGAAAAGCTATCCATGCAGAACAATCCAATTTTTAAAATATGAGCTCTCATGAAATATTTAAGCATTCCATGAGGGCTGTTCATCATCTTGTCAACAGCATCGATATTACATGGCGTGCCTACAAAAGCTATTGATCTATAATCTGCGCGTATGGCGTCCATTAAAGCCTCAACTGTTTGACTATGAGTATAAATAGAACCAGCACTTTTTATCGCATCTTCTTTTGATGTTACTATCTGTGCTATTGGATACCATGGCTTATCAGGGTTTTTCATGGTTACTATCGCAGCATCAATCAGATGCTCATCAAATAAATAACATAAAAGACTTACTACTGTCCCTCCATCCTGACCTCCAATTACTTCAGGAATTTGAGTATTTGCTACATATCCAGTTTTAAACTCTCCCATCAGTTCAATTGGGTCTGTGATAGTTCTAGGGCACTGATTATAGCAGATTCCGCATCCGGTGCACTTTCCAATCAATTTGGGTTGAGAAGTTAAATAATCCCATTCTAAGACCGGGCAAACAGCCGCACACGTCCCACACTCAGTGCAAATTCCTGTTCGAATGATCTCTTTCATGAGCATTCCATAGGAGTCCTTCTTACCTTCGAGCTTTCTGGAAATATAATCGAAACTATAGTCATACTCAGCTTTAGATTCTTCTTCTGTCATGATTTATTCGTTAAAAATTGATTTTTTATATGAGTATTATTATGTTATGAAATTGATTGTAAAAAAAAAAGATTATCAAAATATTAGAAAGAAAATTTTACAGCATGAATTTAATTTGATAATGTTTTTAGTTAAATATTTAGCTCTCTCTATTAAATTAAATTTTAACAATTAAAAACACATCTCAAGTGTTTAAATCTAAGATAAGATTTATAATTTGAAGATTACTAATTCTCTCAAGGTGAATTCATTTATTAATTAAAAAAAAAGTTCAATTTAATTATCAAGGAATAAATAAAGGAAAGGAGAAAAAGTTTGGAATTAAAAGAGATAAAAAAGGATGTATATGCCTGTTTGCAAAAAGATAAAGGATTTGGATGGAATAATGCCGGTTTCGTAAATCTTGGTGGGGGATTGGCAATCGATACATTTATCGATTTAAACCTTACAAGACAGATGATACAGCTCTATAAAACAGTAACGGATAAACCTATACGTCGACTCGTGAATACTCATCATAATTGTGATCATGTATGGGGAAATCAACTCTTTAAAAATTCTGAGATCATTGCACATCAGCTCTGCGCTAAAGAAATGGAAAAGGAAAAGAGAATGAATATGCCTGCTGTATTTGAAAATTTTAAACAAATGCCCGATAAATTATCATCTCAAATAAACCAATTTGTTGAAAGTTTAAATGAGTTTGAATATTCTGATATTGAGATAACATTACCAAATCATTTACTTGAAGAAAGTCTTGAACTTGAGCTTGATGGATATCCTTGTCAGCTGATTTATGTCGGTCCAGCACACACAGTCGGTGATTTAATAGTGTATCTACCTGAACATAAAGTTATTTTTGCCGGGGATATTGTTTTTTCGCATTGCACGCCAGTCGGTTGGGAAGGTACACATGCAAAATGGATTGAAGCATTAGATCTTTTGGTATCTTTAAATCCTGAAATTATAGTCCCGGGACATGGTCCTCTGTGTGATATTGATATGGTTAAAGAGCTGCGAACCTATTTTGAATATGTATATTCTGAAGCTAGAAGATTTTTCGATGATGGACTTGATCCTCTTGAAGCATCAAAAAAAATTGATATCAGTTCTTACATCAAATGGACAGGGCCAGAGAAATTATATTTTAGTGTTTATAGGGCTTATCGAGAGTTTAGGAATGATGTTTCATTGAACACCCCAATTAATGCATTGGCTCTTTTCCGTAAATGTAATGAGTTATGGATATATTGGAAAGAAAATGGTTTGATTTAATGCAATCTCATAGATATAAAATATTAAAAAAACAAAATTTCGCAATAAAACAAAATTAATTATTAATATAACAAACGACAAATTAAATTAATGTAATAACACTTCAAAATCATTCCAAATTATTTTATATTCATTTTTTGCTATTATAATATTTAAATGAAAGATTAACATTTTTTTAAGGTAAGATTTATAAATTCAATTTTATATTATTTGAATTTATATAAATAGTGAATTCCTATGACATTGTCTAATTATGGTTGGCTTAATGGGATAACGGCGTTGGCAATTTTTGCGTTTGGATGTGGTTTCGGGATATATCTTGTCTTTAAGTCAATGAAAGTAGAAGCCAAGCTTTTAACATACCTAGGTGCTGCATTTTTTTGTTTAGGATGGGGTTATTCAAACATCGTTTTTGATTTCTTGAATGTCATTTTTTCAAACAAGAACATGAACCCCACCTCTTACTTAATTGTAAATGCTATAGCCTCTTTTACGCTGATTATTGGACTTGTTTTTTTTTTCTACATAGGATTGAAATTAATAACACCAGAAAAATGGAAGTATTTATTTATCCCTTTACTTATCTGGGCGGTGTCTGGCGAATTTTTTATAATATTCTATCATGAAAGTTCGATTTCTTTTGAATATCCTGCTATTATAGGAGAAGATATTATTTACAATGAAATTATTACATCATCTCCATTTTTTATTATTTCTCTGTTAGGTATATTACTTTCATTTATGGTTAATGTAGTTGGTTTTTTGTATAAAAGTATCAAATCAAAAGGGATTTTACGCAAAAAATATGCGATTTTATCTATAGGATTCTTTTTTTACCTATTTTTTGGTGCTCTTGAGATATATTCAATTATAGAATTAGCAAAATATTTATTTAGAATCGGCGTGATAACGGGATTGTTTCTCTTTTATTTGGGTTTAAGAGAAGAGTCCGAAAAAATTAAGAGAGAAAAGACCTTAAAGGATGTAGAGGTTGCGGAATCAATTTTTAGATTAACGAAAAGGCCTGACCATCTCACTGAAGAGGAAATTATTGTTGCAATTGAAAAGCGAATATGTTTAGTATGTAAGGGAAAACTTGAACGTAAAATCTATATTTGTCCTGACTGTGGTACATTTTATTGCATTAAATGTTCAGACGCTTTGAACGAATTAGAAAACATATGCTGGGTCTGCGAGACACCGTTCGATGAATCTAAACCAGTGAGATTGACTGAGAAAAAGGAATATGATATATTTATTGAAGGTAAAGAACAAGCGGAACCTAAAAAGAAGTGAATCTTTTTTATTTAAGATCATCGATTAAAATCAAAAACAAAAGAAAATCAAAAGAAAATAACTTTACATAATTTTTTGAATAAAACTTTGTTTTAATTCTTCAGCAAGAACTCCTAATTTGTTTGTTGTTTATTTTCTATCCTACACGCGGAGTTCCATTTTAATTTCTTTGTAATTTTTTTACTTTTTAACTAAAAAATAAAGATTAAAAACATTTTTCTAGAAATCAAGAGTAAGGAAAGATTTATATTTTGAATGATATTACTTCCTCTGTCGAAATTTCTTAATTAAATTGTAAAAGAAAATCTAATTCAATTTTTAATAATCAGATAAAAGATTTAAGAAAAAAAAATGGAATTAAAGGAAATAAAAAAAGATATATATGCCTGTTTGCAAGCAGATAAAGGTTTTGGATGGAATAACGCTGGTTTCGTTAATCTAGGTGGTGGATTAGCAATTGATACTTTTCATGATTTAAACCTTACAAGACAGATGATAGAGCTTTATAAAACAATAACAGATAAACCCATACGACGTCTCGTGAATACCCATCATAATGGTGATCATACATGGGGTAATCAACTTTTTAAAGGTTCTGAGATTATTGCCCATCGTCTCTGTGCTGAGGAATTAAAAAAAGATAAGATAAGGGATTTACCTGATGTATTTGATGGTATGAAAAAATATCCTGAGTATTTATCATCTGGATTAAAACATTTTGCAGAACATTTAAGTGAGTTTGAATATTCTGATATTGAGATAAAACTTCCAAATCATTTAATTGATGATAAGCTTGAACTTGATCTAGAGGGATATCCCTGTCATCTTATATATGTTGGTCCGGCACATAGTCCAGGTGATCTAATTGTATATTTACCAGAAGATGATGTAATTTTTGCAGGTGATATTGTTTTTACTGATTGTCACCCTATCTGTTGGGAAGGCACGCATTCTAAATGGATTGAAGCATTAGATTTGATATTATCTTTTAATCCTGAGATTATTGTCCCAGGACATGGCCCTCTTTGCGATGTTGATAAAGTTAAAGACCTACGAGATTATTTTGAGTATATTTATTCTGAAGCAAAAAAATTTTTTGATGATGATCTAGATCCCCTTGAAGCGTCGAAAAAAATTGATATTGGTCCTTATTTAAAATACTCGGGCCCAGAAAGATTGTATTTTTTCGTTCACAGGGCATATCGAGAGTTTAAGAATGTTGAACTATGGAATGCACGCCTTAATTCAACGGAGCTTTTCAATAAATCTTATGAACTATGGCTTTACTGGAATGAAAATGGAATAATTTGACCTAATATTTCAAATATAAGATATTGATACATTTAAAAAAAAAAGTAAAATTAAAAAAAAGTAAGTTATTTGTTTATTTTCTATCCTCCACTCTTAGTTCCATTGCAATGTGCCCAACTCCTCCACATTTTAATCCTACATCAAAACATCCTGCTTGTTTGAATAACATTTTATTAGGATCAATCCCTGCGAATGTTAATTCCATGGCAGAATGAATTAATTTATCGAGTTCAGATAAAGCGTAAATACACATTCTTTTAGGAGCTAATTTTGTAAGTAGGTTACCAGTTCCATCAAAATAAAACTTATCCCCAACTTTATATTGACAAGTACATCCATGTGATTCAATAACTTCGACGATCATCGTTCTTTTCGCAATATGTACCCATCCTTCTTGTAATGCTTTAATATTTCTAGGATTATCAATAAATAGTTGTATTTCCTCATCACTATAATCATAATATTCTTTAATTTGACGTTTTATATCTTCGCTAATTTGTATAAAAATTCACCTTGGATTACTATTTTTATTATATTAATAATGACTCATTTTTACTATTAATTAACTATCCATTTCTCTGAGCTAATTCAGCTTTTTTATTCATTATTGCCGTATAGGTTGCTCTAGTATCTACTGGAGGGATAAGATTTATCTCCTTTTTAACTAAATAGATAGCATCATTTGGGCATGTAGGGATACAAACTCCACATCCAATACATCTACTAAGATTTACATTGCTACATTCGTTCTCAATTGTTATTGCATCCATTTGACAACGTTCCTCACATATTCCGCAACCATTGCATTGAGAATCATCCACTTCAGCATTATAATTTGTCGCGAAATATTGTGATGGATTCTCCAATTTCTTTTGATTTTTCAATATCTCGCAACAACATCCGCAACAATTGCAGATAAAAGAAGGTTTTTGAGAGTTTGAGGGCTGTGGCACTAATCCTATATCTTCAAATTTCTTTACAAGCTCGAGGGCTTCTTCTTTTGTGACGAATCTAGCAACACCTCTATTATGGTAAAACCAAGCTGCAGTTCCAAAGGTCATGCAAGTTTCTCTTACGTCGGTTTTTTTACATGGATTATCTAATAAATCATGAGCGTTGCGACAAATACAATCCATTATACCAATCGTATTAGAAGTTTTCATTATGATTTCACGGATTTGGTCATATGTAGCTATGGGGGTATCAAATGATACGGATTCTTCAATTGGAATGACTCTTACTTGCGGAATTCCTGTTTTGTTAAATTCTTCTACAAATGCTTCTTCGAAATATTGATCGATATTTTTGACCAAATCGGGTGTTAATCTTCCCAATTGATATTCATACATGCCTACGGCTAATGGAGCATTTGCATAAATGTTTTCTTCATTATCTTTACCGACGTTAATCGTGCCCTTTTCATGCATTTTTAATAGTTTTTCTTCCAATTCTTCAATAGATATATTGTCATTCTTTAACTTTCGATATATTTGTGTTAATTTTTTAGGCATGAAATCTAATTTGGTAGCAATATATGCTTCTTCTGGAGTGAATAGATTTTTTAACAATCTTATTTCCACGCCCGATTCCGTTTCAGGATATCCAATAGGCATCTGGTCCAAATGGACCTGCAATTCTCTAAATATATCTGATTTAATTTCTAACATTTTTAAATCACCATCCTCATGAAAAATAGATATTCGTGTTTTTAAAGCTTGATCGATCAAAAAAAACTAACTTTAAGTTGAAATTAATATATATGAATATTGATGTCCAAAGATTTGATGGAAGATCTAAAAGAATTTCTCAATGATGCTAATCTTTCAACATATGAAATAAATGCATTCACTACACTCTTAATTTCCTCTAAAACAAATCCTCCCACCGCTAGAGAATTATCCTCTGAATCAAATGTGCCAAGTGGACGGATCTATGAAGTTTTGGAAGACTTGAAAACTAAAGGATTAATAGAAATTATCGATTCTCGGCCCAAAAAATATATAGCCACATCTTTAAATAAAGCATTAGAAAGATTAATTACATTTCAATCTGATCAAAACAAGCGTAAGATCGGGTATTTATATGATAGGGCTAAAATATTAGAATCAGAATTGTATGATTCTGATGTATTGTTAAGAAAGGAGCCCTCTAGAATTTTTTGGTCAACTACATATGGTACAAAATCAATTCTTGCGTTATACGTAAAATATATTGATGAAGCTAGAGAAGAGATCATCTTTAATCAATTCATAAATAAAAATACATTGAAAGTACTACCATTTGGCAAAATAATATATGATTCTTTAAAAAAAGCATTAGATCGAGGAGTGAAATTAAAAGATTTATGGAGTTTTGAATATGACGAGCGCCCACTTACTGAAGAAGAAAAGGAAGAAAATTATAAGATCTTTACTCAAATTAGAGACTTTCAAGAAGATTACTTTGGTATATCATCTAATGTCTCAGGATGCGACATGAAATTCATATATAATAGAACACTTACGTATTATGATATATTTGATAGAAAAAGAATTATATTTAAGCTGAGAAATCCACTTGAACCACATCAAATTTTTGCTTGCATGAATGTAGTAGATCCAAGCCTTGCTGAAAAAATGAGAGAAAAATTCCTCAGTATGTGGACATTTGAAGCGATTGAAGAAAAAGATTAAAGAAGATATCTAAATAACGAAAATTTATTTATAAAATTAGACAACTTTTTTAGAAAAGTTTACCATGCATTCTTGAACTTTATAATTTGGGATTATTAATTCTGCGGCACCAGTTTCAGCAGCTATTTTTGGCATTCCGTATAAAATACATGTTTCCTTTGATTCTGTTATTGCTCTCCCTCCCATTTCTTTAATAGCTCTTAGTCCTTCTACACCATCGGACCCCATACCTGTTAAAAGTATACCCATGCATTGCTTTCCATAAATTTTTGCTGCTGAAAAAAACAAAACATCGACAGAAGGAATACAAAAATTAACAGGTTGTCCTTCAAATGTTCTAATTCCCGGCTTGTTATTTTTCATAATGATTTCCATGTGTTTGCCGCCAGGTGCCAAATAAATCGTATTCAGTTTGATTAATTCACCATTTTCTGGAATCTTGACTTTAACCTTGCATAAATTATTAAGACTATCACAAAATTGCTTCATAAAATGTTCATTCATGTGTTGAACGATAAATATTGGAATTGGAAAATCTTTCGGGATCGTAGCTAAAATTGTTTTTAAGGTTCTAGGCCCTCCAACACTAGCACCCATAACAATTATATTAGTATTTAACCTTAATATAGGGATCTCTTTTTTTTCTTTTGGTTTTGTTATTGACTTCTCAATTTTATCAATGTCAACTTTAATAACCTTTCCCATAATGTTCTTTTGTTCGACTAATGCATTCATGAATGTTTCATGTCGCATCTTGTAGTTTTTATTTATTTTAGATGCAATAATTATCTTCTCAATTAATTGTTCCTTGCATTTTGGTAATTCTGTCTGCCATTCCCCTTTAGGTTTTTGAATGTAATCAACTGCTCCTAAGAGCAATGCTTGAACTGCATAATCAAGATTAGTAGGATCTAGTGCAGAAAAGATGATTGTTGGTATTGGATAATGTTCTGATAAAAATTCAAAAGCTTCAAAACCATCCATTTCGGGCATGATGAGATCCAAGATCAGAACATCTGGATTATGCTTTCCAATCTTTTGAATTGCGTCTTTACCATTTCTAGCAATTCCTACAACTTCTATATCTTCTTCCTTATCTATCATGTTTTTAATTATTTTTCTCTGAAATGAAGAATCATCTGCGATTAGTACTTTTATTGACATTGCTCTTAGCCTCTCATTTTTAATAATAGAAATTTCTTAAAAATTTATTCTTTTAAAAAAGCTAGTTTAAGAATGAAAATTATTAAAATGTTTCAATAGAACAGTGAGAATTTATAATTTATTTTTCTTTAATATGAATTTGATTAAGGTAATATAAACTAATTATAAAGAAGATTGCCATTGATGCAAAAACAATAATAATTATTGTTTCATTACTTCTATTTTCACCTGTAAAGACAAATGCTAAGATTATATTTGAAACAGCTGGACCAAATGAAATAGTAAATGATAATAAGCCCATATAAGCTCCAGATATTTTTGAAACATTATTTTCTCTATCATTATTACCATTTTTCATTGCTGCTTCTGAAATTAAATTCGCAGCTATAGGAGTAGAGTATAACCTGAAAGCATAGATAGAACCCAATAAAAGTCCCACGGTAAGTATAAATATTAAAATCTTAATTTCAAATCCAATATTTTCAAATAAATAGAGCAAAATAATAATTGCTGCGAATATGCACAAAATAGTACATGCTTTGTAAGATTTTAAAATATTTTTTTTATCTTGGAGGTACCTCCAAATAAAAAACCATCCAATTTTATTTGATATTGATACAATGGGATAGATATAATAATTTATCCCCTCAAATAACATTACAAAATCAAGAAATGGTATAATGATAAATCCCATAATACCAAGAGCAACATTACTGTATAAATTTACAAATATGAATTTTCGATATTTTATGTCTTTAAGCGGTTCTATCATATTTTTAAAAGTGGTAGTTATTGAAATTCTATTTGATTTATTTATTTGATTGATTTCATGAAAGCTCTCATCGACAGATAAAAAGGTAATGATCAATCCTATTACAGCAAAACAAGTAAAAAAAAGACCTACAATGGGGGTGAAAATCGTAATAATCCCTCCACTGAGAGTCCACCAAAATCTATCTTTCTGAGGAAGAAAACTTCTTACTATTAAAGGGGGGATTAAACCTATTATTGAAGCAATTATAAGATAAAAAGTGGTTGTAGATGCAACTTTTTTCCTGTTTTGAAAAGTTTCTGATTGCTCAGGTAGCATTGATGCGTGAGGGGATAATATGGATGCTGAAACAATAGAATTTAAAATTCCGATAGACCAAAAATATAATGCTGTGGGAAGATAAAAAGAATTTCCTTCGGGGCAAAGTGGCGGTATCCATATCAATAAGCTGCTAACTGCCCAAATGGGTAATCCATATAATAAAAATGGTCGTCTCTTACCAAATTTACCAGGTGTCTTATTATCTGAAATCACACCGAATATTATTGAAAATATAGCATTTACTAACATTTGAACGGCAATTCCAAATAATACAATTATGGAATCTAAATTAATAGTATAAATGTAATAATTCGCAACAAAAACATTAATGTAGATAGTATTTAGAAATACTGCAAAATAACCAATTATATACCCAATTAATTTTTTTCCGTGTAATTCTCTTGGAACAAAAATATTTTCCATGGTATTAAGAAATTAAATAAAAAAAATAATTTTATGATTTTGAAGTTAAAATTTCTTATAATTCAAATTAAAAATAGATCTTTTTTTTGTTGAAGTTATAATTACTAATTTTCTTCTTTTAATCGCTTTTCAATATTTTTAATGGCTTTTGATGCGGTGATTTTAACAATTCCATGGAAATCATTTACATATTTTAAGATTACCTTTATTGATGTTTTCTCTCCATAGGATTCTAAAAAATTAATTATACTTAGTCTTACTTTATAATATTCATCAGAATGTTCATTAAGAAAATCTACTAGTCTTTCAATTCGCATCGTAAAAAACCTTCTTAGTTGACTTTCTTTATTTTTTAATATTTTCTTGTTTTTATGAAAAATATTATTGATGGCATCAACGGACACTTTCTTGAGTAGCCAGTATACATCTTTATCATCTATAATATTTAGTAGTGGATCTATCGCCTCTTTGCTACCAATTTTTCCTAATGCAATGATGGAATTCTTTTTTATTTCAAAATTTTCCTCAGTTATTAGTATCAATAATGGTTCCAAAAATTTAGGATCGGACAATTCCCCCATAATGATGGCAATACTAGCTTTAAGAATATCATTATCAAAATTTAAAGAGTAATATAAAGAATCATAAGTTGGATATGTAGTGTTCAAGTAAATTTTTTTAACAGATTCAATTATGTACCATTTCATGTCAAAATCTATGTACTCAAAATTACTTGCTTCAATATCGAGGATTATTAATAGTTTGGGAATAATTGATATATCTCCGATTTCTCCTAAAGCTTGAATTGCAGCAATAGTTATTTCTTCATACATGCTATCAAGCTGATGGATTATTAAATCAGCAGCATCTTTAATTTTTAGTTTACCAATTAAAATTATAGCATTCTTTTTAATAACTAGTTCTTCATGATTCAAGAAATTAATAAGTATTGGATAAATTTCTTCACCTAATAATTCTAATATAATTGTAGCACTTTTATTAAGCTGATAATCATCCTCTTGAAAAACAGATATTAACAAATCAATTAGGAAATCCTTACTCTCGAGCAGTATAGATATTATTTCAGGATGATTCATTTTTATTAAATCCGCTTCCTTATGAGATAGACTTATTTCTGAAAGTTCATAACCTATTAATTTAACGAGTGTAATTTCATATTTTTCTGATAAATTTTCTTTTTTTAAAGAATTTAATAATAAGTTCAGTAATTTTACTGGACCTAAATTAATCAATCTATTTTTAATGCAATTCTTGATTGCTTTATCTTTACAATTTCACTGTTTTATGAAGAGTTCTATTTCTGGGTCTTCAAAACGAATGCTAGCAATAGCTCTTAATATATGCATTTTTACCTCGTTATCAATTGAATCTTTTTCTAATATCCATTTTAAAGGTTTTAAACCCCTCTTATCATTTAGTCTACCAAGCGCTTTAGCAGCTTCGCATTTTATCTGTAAATTTTCATCAGAAATTAAAAGATTTTCAAAAATTTCAAAACAATTTAAATCTCGAAATAATCCTAAATAT
>JBHLME010000196.1:0-5286 GCA_048938445.1 Promethearchaeota archaeon
ATCTAAATTCATATTCTTCAATTTTTTCTAAATCATATCCATATTCATCATCAAGTTCATCCCCTGTTTTATCATCAGGATCAACTACATGTTTCCAATAGGATACGATCCATATCCGTGTAATACCCTCTTCTTCTACATACTCAAAAAATTCTTCAATATCTTCATCTTTATATATTAAATCATATGTATTCTTTTCAAAATCAAAATCATGTTTATCGCAGTAATATTCCATTACTTCTGGGAGTTTATTTGCTCCATATAGATTAATAACTATATCATCAGATTCAAATTCTTTTTTAAGAGTCTTTACACATCCATTCCAATCTGGTTTTTGTAAATATGTTGTTTTAAAAATAGGAAAAATAATAGCAGAACAAATTACAACAATAACTATAAGCGGATTAAATAATCGTTTAAATAATTTAGGATTAAAAATTTTTAAAAATTTTTTTAGGTTTTGATTAAAACTAGAGCTTTTATCAATAATTAAATAATATAAACCAAATGCTTCTATTAAATGAACAAGCGTTAATCCACCTATTAAATTTTTAGCTTGAAATGTATTAGGTATTAAAAATCCAATTAGGATAGGGATTCCAAATATAAAAATCGTCATAAGAATAGTATAGTTAAGGATATGTTTCAATTCATAATAATCTTTATTTATATAAGAATATAGGAATCCAATAAATCCAACTAAGGATATAATTACTAAAGGCAGACAAATAAGAAAAGAATATATTATTATATTTAATACATATGGATCCTCTATATATGAGGGAACTGGAGCAACAAAAAAATAAAATCCCCAATAACCGAGAACGATTATATCTAGTACTCCACCAGTATAAGCAGTCGGGCCTCCTAAAAAGTCTGCAATTGCATAAGGTATCCAAGGGATATAAGAACAAATTATAATCACCACAGAGGAGGTCGCATTTTTATAAAAAGATTCACTTTTTCTATTATAGAGAAATATTCCAACACCTAAAACCACTAAATACACAACACCTATATAGTGGGTATAAATCATACAAACTCCAGTTAAAGAAAAATAGATATAATTCTTAGTTTTAACTGGTTCTTTCAAAAGTTTCACTGCAAAATATAACGCTATTGTAAACAATAATTGAAGCATAGAATACATACGAACTTCATTAGCATACCATATTGAGAAAGGTGAAATTGCATATAAAAAAATAATAAATAAACCTAACTTCTCATCCTTGATCTCTTTACCTAATAAGAATAAAACTGGAACTGTTAAAACACTAAAAATTACTGATAGCATTCTGCATGAAAATACAGAATCACCAAATAGAGAAATCCATAATTTTAAAATTGTGTAATATAAAATTGGATTTTTTTCCTCTGTTACAGTTTTAAACATATAAGCCCATGAAGAGTTAACATAATCAATTGTCCCGCCCTCATCAGACCATAACTGTTCAGAGATGATATTAATCATTCTTAAATATATCGCAATACTTAAGATAATTATAAAAAGAACCGTAATATTTGAAATCTTTTTTTTAAAATATTTAAAGTTCATAATTACTTGTTTTTAGATACCTTTATTATAATATTATTTCAAATTTTTACTATAAAGTAATTTTAGTTTAAATGGCAAGATTAGAGCTTTAAATGTTTCTTTCAATAAGGGAGTTTTTGATTCTCCAATTTCTCTTTCCTTAAAGAAAATCGGTATCTCTGAAATTTTAGCTCCACTTTTGTAAGCAAAATACAAGCTTTCGATTAAAAAATTATTATCATTTGTATAATTTAAATCTTTAATCTTTTCCCAAATATTTCTCCTTATTGCGCGATAACCTGTTGAGAAATCACGGATTTTAATTCCACTCAACATTGTTATATAATTATTTCCGAATCTACTAACTATCTGGTTAATAATGTTTTTATCTGACCCTCCACCTCCAATGTATCTAGATCCAACACAAATGTCATAACCTTCATTGATCTTTCTTATAAGTTTTGGAATTTCTTTAGGATCGTTTGATAAGTCTCCATCCATAGAAATTATTAAATCTCCACGTGCTAAATTATATCCAATTTTATGAGCTGAACCAAGTCCAATATATTTCCATTTTTTTGGATATTTGGGAAAGATATGTCTATATTGTGCTCTCTGAATCAATTTAAGATGACTTAAACTTTTCTGCAATTCCTTAACATCTTCAATTGAGCCATCTTCGCTTTGATCGTCAATAACTAATATTTCGTTATTTATACTATGTTTTTTAGTAACCTCATTAATCATTTTAATTAATCTATCGATATTACCCTTTTCATTCTTCGTTGGGATTACGATGCTTACCTTCATTGTATAAAAAAGTCATATTTTACTTAAGATTTTAACTTTTTTATATAACTCTTTAGAGTGTAATTAATGATTTAATAACTCAGATTATCTAAAATCGTGGAAAAAAAAGCTGTACTAAAAAAAGTGAAACAATTGACTAAAGAGGATCAAGCGCCAATACACAGTTTTATTTCAAGATTATTAAATTTGGTATTTTCTAAAGCTTTTATTATTCAAGGTTTTAGATTTGCTGTTGTTGGGGGTGTTGGGACACTTGTTAATCTTTCAATACTTTATATTTTAACCGATATTTATGGAATCTTATATCTTATTTCAGAAGCAATTGCCTTTACTATTTCAGTAATTCATAATTACTTCTGGAATAAATCGTTCACTTTCGAGGAGGACATAAAGGAGAAAGTTATAGGTAAAGGTATAAAATTTACGGTAATTTGTATTATCGCATTAATAGTAAATCTAACTGTCCTATTTATCTTAGTAGAATTTTTTGGAATATTTTATCTTATAGCCGAAGTAGGCGCAATATGTATTGCTTTTTTCGTGAACTTCTTTGGAAATAGATTTTGGACTTTCCGCCATAAAGCAAGAACTGATAATCCTAATAAACAAATGAATACTTATCTTGTTGAATTTATTTTAGCGTGCAGTTTATTTTTATTAGGGATAATGGATATCTACTTTGGATATGCAAAAAATGACTTAATTTATATTCTACTTGGAATACCTTTAATAATTGTTTTTATTATAACCAATATAAGAATAATAGTTATTAAAGCTCGGAGTTAATTATTTATTTTTTTGATTTAATTAATATTTTAAACAATTTTGAAAATCGAGCTTCAAAATTCTTTCGATTGTAAATATTTGATTTTCTTAATAAATTTTCATGTAATTTTTGCCTTAGTTCTTTATTTCTATACAATTCAATTATTCCACTAATAAAATTATCATCAACGGAATCATAAACTAAATAGTCTTTATTAGGATCTACAAATTCAATACCTTCAATTCCCTTTTTTGTTGTAATGAAAGGTAAAGCCGTAATAATGTAATCCGTACATTTAATTCTCATACCACTTCCACTAATTAATGGAACTATCGCAAAATCTGCAGAATATAACAAATCTCTTAGATTTGAAATAAATCCTAGGCTAATGATATTGTCTTTTATATATTTTTTAACATTATATCCTGCTAAAACAAATAGAATATCAGGATTTTGTATTTTAGGGGATATATAATTCTCAATTAAATCGAAAGCTTGTTGATTTGGAGGATGTGGCAAACCACCATGAAAAATAACAATAGTTTTATCTAACGGTAAATCTAACTTTTTTCTGTGTTCTTTTTTATTGCTATCAGTCCTTTCAATATATTTATGTGTTAACGCAGAAGGAGTTTGAATTAAAACTGTTTTACGCTTATCTATTCCATAATTTCTCTCATAATAATCTCTGTCAACTTCACTAACACTCACTATAAGATTTGCAAATTTACAAACCAAATTCTCATAAATTTTACCATAAATCTTAATAAATGGTCCAAAAAATTTTGGAAATTTCGGATTTTTAGCAGCTATTTCAATAAATTCACTTTCAATTCCTTGTGATTCATATATGATAAAAGTATCCTTTTTTGCTAAAAATTTAGTTATTAAAAAGCCCCATGGAAATTCTACGAGAATAATATCAAATCTTTTCTTTCTTAATATCTTGCGTAATGTAAAAATGAAAAATGGATTAAAATCTGTAAAATAAAAGTCAGAAAGGCCTAAAAAACCTAATCTTTTAATGTAAAATACATTATTACACCTACTTTTTAATTCATTGTCTTCAAATCCTTTCGATTCTAATGAATGTAAAACCGTAACTCTAAAATTAAGACTTGTTAATGCAGAGACAAGATTCCAAAAACGTGTTTCAGCTCCAGAGTGAGGATTTAAAGCATTTCCATTTGGATAAATAACTAAAATATTCATTTATTGTTTTTTTTAATTTTAATCAATGTTAATTTCAAATTTTTAAATAATAATAAAATTAATAATAATTAGGTTTTTTATAATTTAATCAGATTTTTTGGAATATTAAAAGAATAGTATGAGCTGCAAATAAACTGAAAAACCTATCAAAAAAGCTTTTAAAAATTTGAATGAATTTAGGCCTTTCCGCATCATACATCATCTGTAAAAATCTTTTGATAAAAAATTTTAAAAAGAAAACCTCATCCTTGAATCCTTTAAGACCCCCTAAGGGCTCTAAATGTTTTAATTCAAATCCATTTAAATTAAGGACTTTAATTACTTCTTCTTTTTCTAATGCGAATTGATAAAAATAATTATATAATTTCCTTTTCTCAAGGAATCTTGAATTTATAACCCTATATAGATTAAATTTAAGTTTCAGGTTTCTAAACGGGGATAAGTATGGAAATGAGATAAATAAATATCCTCCTTTCTTGATTACTCTCTTCATTTCTTTAAGAATCTCATCATAACCCTCAAAATAATGCTCAATTACTCCAAAAGACCAATAACCTGCAAAAAAATTATCAGGATATTGAATATAACGTATATCACCTACTTTAATTTTTAACGAAGGTACTAATCTATTTACTTTTTCAATAATATGTTTAGCATAATCTATACCAATAGCATCATATTTCATTTTTTGAAGGCATAATATATTCTGTCCTAAACCACATCCTCCCTCAAGGATAGGACCATCATCTGGAAATAGAAATTTTGGCGTTATTTTACAAACAATAGATTTTGGATTGAATTTATAAATTGAATTTTTAAACTTATCCAAGGTTTGAAACCAATGTTGATCCCAAAACTCATTTTTAGCACTTTTAAAGAAAAATATTAATCTTCTTGTATTTATATCAAAAAATTTCATTATTTTGAGAGATAAAGTATAATTTAGTTAATAAAAATATAATTT
>JBHLME010000074.1:0-22075 GCA_048938445.1 Promethearchaeota archaeon
ATTTTCTAATGCTAGTGAAAAAATAAAATTTTTTATTTTTTATTCAAGATAATTTTAAATCGTGTAATATGTTTATTTTTATTAGAAAATATATAATTTTGATTAAAAATGGCAGTAGATAAAGATAAAGTAAAGGAAGTTATTGAGAAGATTAGACCTCAATTGCAAATGGATGGTGGGGATGTAGAACTCGTTGGTATTACGGATGATGGTGTTGTTCAAGTACGCTTACAAGGACATTGTGTTGGATGCATGCATGCCCAACAGACACTCAAGCTTGGTATCGAACGAGCAATCCAACAATTTGTACCTGATGTTAAAGAAGTCGTAAGTGTCTTTTAAAATTATTTTTTTTACCTTTTTTATAAAAAATGATTACTTTTCTTTCAACGACAGAAAACAAGCTTAAAACTTTCATCATTATTTTTGATTAAATTTCTTTTTGAGAAAGTCCCAAACAAATTTCTATTATTTATAAAATTAAAAAGTAATATAATAATGTTTTAACTATTTCTCATTTAATTCAATTCCAATTCTTTTTTTCATTTTAAATTACTAATTTTTGGAATGTAGAATAATTCAAATTAGTAAATTTAATTACTTTTTGAATATTAACTTAAATATTCAATTATAATTAGTGTAAATGTATTAAAATGAGTGATAGCGATAAAACCAGCAAAAAAAAAGGAAATACAGAAAATAAAACCTCTTCGAGGGGTAATCGGGATCAAAACTTGCTCCAAGCACTCGGAATATCGCAGGAAGAAAAAGTAGAATTAGAAAAGAAATTGAGTCTGGCAGTAGCTTTTGATTCACTTTCAGAACATACATTTAATTTTATTTATAAGGATCAGTTACTTGAAAAACAATTAAAATTATTAACTACCCGCCTCGATAGCTTAGGTAAATTTCGTGAAGAAGATAAACTATTAAAACAACAATATGAAGCTAAACAAATAAAAGATACAATATATAATTTAAAATCTAAAGCAGAACAAATTGCTGCAAGTAAAGGATATGAAAAACCTTTTGATAGGAAATATCGAAATTATAATTTATTAATTACTATTCCTATTTTTGGAGTTTTTATAATATTAATCATTATAGACACTATTTATACCCTTTCTTTAAGCATGTTCTTATTTCCACTACTCTGTGTCGCCTTTTTAGGACCTCGAATGTTAAAGGGATCGTTATTAAAAAAATGGCATGAATTTAAAGAGGAAAATAAGAACCAACTTTATACGGAAAATCGGGAAGATCATATAATTTTAAAGGAATATACTCAAGAGATATTAAGAAACGTTAGAGAAACGTTATTGGAAAAAAAAATTCCTCTCCAAATTATTAAGTTTCAACTTTTAAGCAGTGATTATGAGGATTTAAAAGTATTAGGGGAATATCCAGTTAGGAATTTTCCCGGAGAAAAACAGCTTCTTGTAAGTTTTGAATATCCTCCTGGGATGGAACCGTTTCCTATTCCTGAAGGATTCAAACAATTACAACAAAGTGAACAAAAACCTGAGAAGAATTTTGTAGTTCTCACGGAATTAAAAGCTAAAAATGGTATTATAAGTGATTTTTTACCATCACTTAAAGATAAGTTTGCCAAGGAAATAAATGAAATGCTTAATAATAGCGAATTAGTTAAAGGTCCTGATGATATTCTTTCTATTATCCCAAATTATTCTGAAAAATTAGCAGTTTATTGTCCGTGTCGCGAAATCGTAAATGATTTTAATATTCAAATTTGTAATTGGAAGGATCAATTCAAATTTTATTTATTCGTAGGAGAAACTTGTAAATGTGGAGAAACAATTTATGCATTATCTTTAATAGATGAGAATGATGAGATTCCAGATGAATTGAAAATAATTTTTAGCAATTAAGAGATTTGTATTTTCTTTTTTTATAATAATTTAGTTTTCCTACTTTTTTTTTAAACTTCCAAGAATAGCTTTCATTTTTTCTTTATTTTAGAATACCAATGATAAAGTAAACTGTAACCTCTTACTGCCCTTTCTATTTCATTATCAAAGACAGGTAATTTTATTTTAGAAGCAGTATTTAGGACTCTTTTTGCTCCCTCTCTTTCTGCTTGAATTAGAATAGTGATAATCGGTTTATCAGGATATTGATTCTTTATTCTCTCAAAAACACTGAAATCAAACTCGATTTCGATAAAAAATTCAAGAGCAAGAATCAATCCATCTACATTTTTATCATTCAAGAGAGTGTTAGCAGAAGTAGTATAAATCCCACAAATTTTAATTCCAATAAATTTTTCGGGGGGCCAATAATCTACAGGATTACCATATGAACAAGTTGACCCTCCAACTTTATCCACGATAATACTACGAGATTCTTCATTAGGTCGCGCAAGTGATAAATTTTGTTTTCTCATTTCTTTTACTATCAAATGTATTGCCCCCGAGCTTGGACCTATTATTCCTAAATTAACACCTTTAGGTTCAGGACACCATAAAAATATCTTAGCAATTTCAAAAAGTTCAATATAGTTTTCAACAGCAATAGCTCCGGCTTCACTAAGTTCCCTTTCCTTTTGATCATCTTTACCTACATGAAAAATCAAAACAGGTTTATATAATGATACTTTTTTAACTGCTTTAATTAATTCATCTGAAATTTCCCTTAAAAATAACGAGATAACTTTTGTTGTATCATCATTTAAAAAATGTTCAAGCACATCTGCTTCATTTACGTGAAATCCTTGACCTAAATGAATCACTTTTGAAATAGGTAAATGTTGTGAAGGAGTCCACCACCCCATGGCACCAGCTAAACCCCCAGATTGAGTGATGAAACTCACGCCTTCCTTGACATTTTTATTTTCCTTCATTATATGTTGTCGCACGGGAATGATTGAGGTAGTAAAGTTATCATTAAAATTAATTATTCCTAGCATTGAAGGTCCTAAATAGGTTATATCATATCTTTCACAGAGCTCACGCAATCTCTTAGCTTTATCATGAACATCCGTTCCAGGTTTTAATTCAGTTTGTATTGCAACATATTTTACCCCTATTTGTCCCAATTTTTCCACGATCTCAAGTATATTTTTTCCTAAGACAATTATTGCTAACTCAGGGATTTCTGGTAATTCTTCAAAAGCGTGATAAGATTTAACTCCTAAGATTTCATTGGCATTTGGATTTAAAATATAGAGACGACCATGGTAAAATATTTCCAATAAGTTTTTTAATATCGTATAACTAAATGAGAGGGCTTCTCTAGACGCTCCAATTATTAAAACACTTTTAGGATTAAAAAAGGGACCAAGTTTATTTTTTTCCATTATTCACCTTCTATTAATTGTTTTATATTTAATTATTTTTCCATATTTAAATTAATTTTTATTAAAAATCATAGACATATTGAACATTTAACTTGATAACTTTTCACCCAACCGAAGAACAGGCAATAAAATTTAAAATAAATATATTTTGAGAGAAATAATAAATCAATAATTCTCCAATTGGGTTTTTATATTAAATAATAGATTATTTAAATAATCACAAAGTTTTTAGATTTAACAGGTTATAACCATAAATTAGTAAAAATTTTCTAAGAATTATACTTATTTAAATTACATTAACGAAGGTAATAACATGCAAAAGATTAAAATTAAA
This sequence comes from Promethearchaeota archaeon, assembly GCA_048938445.1. Taxonomy (GTDB): domain Archaea; phylum Asgardarchaeota; class Lokiarchaeia; order Sigyniarchaeales; family SOKP01; genus FT1-020. Next base: position 3,651 of record JBHLME010000074.1, read on the forward strand.
ATGAAAAATACGAATTTAATTTCTATCATGTTTATCATATTTTTCATTACTCCTATAATTGGAAATATATTCACATTTACGAACATTGTCTCTAATAAATATCAAAATGAAAATGTAAATGATTTTGGACTAAAAACAAGTGGAGATAACATTAATATTACCACTCCAGAGAATAGAACCTACACGGCTCCAATGAACGGATATTATCCCGCCACGCATGGATTTGAAAGTGATACTGATGGGACATTTCCTGTTGGATGGATAGATACAAGCCAACCAGGATGTAGTGCTCAGATCATTCCAGAATTAGGAGGTCATAAAAAAGTCTTTGAATTTAATGATAATGATTATTCTAATCAGGTATTTGTCACAAATCTCTTTAATGAAATCAGGACCATTGATGGTGATACTATCGAGTTTTGGTGGAGAACTTCAGATTCGTCCAAAATTGGAGATGTTAGAGCATACGATTCGGGATTAACTACTATAGGGGTATATCTTCAAATCTCCAATGGTTATTATCAATACTGGGATGGAGTTGACTTGAATAATTTAGCACCTTGTGGGAGCAATGTGTGGTATCATCATAAAATCGTTATATCATTTAGCACATCAACATTTAATTGGTACATTGATGGTAATTTACTTGGGACAAATTTACAATTATTTACAATAGACTTAGCATCATTTGTATTTTCAAGTACAAATGTGGGTTCTGGTCATACCAATTATTTAGATGCTATCAGCTACTCTTGGGATCCGGATTACACCATTGGAGATAATATGAACGAAGGATTATTGCTCAGCTATGAAAATAGCACTGTCTTGGATTGGACGGGATATTCCTTGGATGGAGCAGCAAACATTACTATTCAAGGTACTACGACGATCCCAATGCCTACTAGTGATGGATTGCATTCAATTCAAGTATTTGGGAATGAAACGAGTGGAATCATGCATACTTCTGACATCCGATATTTCACTACTAGTGCAATTGGAATCATTACACCCGAAAATAGAACTTACACGGCACCAATGAGCGGGTATTATCCTGCAACGCATGGATTTGAGAATGATGTTGATGGTTTAGATCCTGTTGGATTTACCGCTTATGAAGGAACAGGTTGTTCAATAACAGTCTTGAATTCGCTAGGAGGCCATCAAAAAGTGGTAGAATTATATGATGGGTCCTCTGGAGATTATAATAATGCTATTTTAGAGCATAATTTTAGTCCCAAGACAATAGGCACGGTTGAGTTTTGGTTTAGGAGAACTGGAGTTGATGAAGGTGGTAAAATGAGGCTCTGGAATAACTTAGGAACGATCGCACTTAATTTTCGTGAATATCTTGGATGGTTTCAGTATGAAAATGGCACGGATTTTATCAATATCATACCTCGAATTAATGACCAATGGTATCACATCCGATTTGATTTCAATACTATTTCCGACACGGTTGATATTTATATTGATAATGTTTTAAGATTGGATGATCAACCTCTTACAGCAAGCGTGGATTCTGTGACTTCATTTAAGATCTCAACTAATCAATTGGGTTCAAGTGATTATAGTTCATATGTAGATGCTATAGGATACTCTTGGGATCCAAATTATAATATAGGAGATAACATTAACGAGGGGTTATTGCTCAACTATGAAAATAGCACTGTCTTGGATTGGATGGGATATTCTTTAGATGGAGCAGCAAACATCACCATTCAAGGTACTACGACGATCCCAATGCCTACTAGTTACGGATTGCATTCAATTCAAGTATTTGGGAATGAAACGAATGGAATTATGCATACTTCTGACATCCGATATTTCACTACTAGTGCAATTGGAATCATTACACCCGAGAATAGAACTTACACCTCACCAATGAGCGGGTATTATCCTGCAACGCATGGATTTGAGAATGATAATGATGGAACCAATCCTAAAGGATGGATTATTAGTGAGCCAGGTTTACAGCAAGTGGATGTAATTTCAAGTTTTAATGGACATAATAAAGTGTTAAGATTATTTGATACCGAGTCAGGAGGAGGAGCGCAAGCACAGGCTACTAAGACGTTTTCACCTCAAACCACGGGTTCCATAGAATTCTGGTATTTAACTAGTGGTTATCAAGAAATGTGTAATGTAAGAACGTGTGAAACATATAATACAATTGCTGCAATTAATTTCTGTAGTAATTTGGGTAATTTTTGGTATGAGAATGGAACTGATTGGATTTCAATTGCTACTTGTAATAGTAACCAGTGGTATCATGTAAAATTTGAATTTAATTGCTCGACTGATACTTATGATATCTTTATAGAGGATAATTTAATTTTAAATGATGCTCCTTTCTCTGGATCAGTACCATCAATAACAACAATTGAGATTCTTACAAGGCAGTGGGGAACCTCAAGTGACTACTACATGTACATAGACGCCCTAGGGTTATCTTGGGATCCTGATTACGCCATTGGAGATAACCTGAACGAGGGATTGTTGCTTAGCTATGAAAACAGTACTGTCTTGGACTGGGTGGGATATTCCTTGGATGGAGCAGCAAACATCACCATTCAAGGTACAACGACGATGCCAATGCCTATTAGTTATGGATTGCATTCGATTCAAGTCTTTGGGAATGAAACGAGTGGAATCATGCATACTTCCGACACACGATATTTCACTACAAGCGCAATTGGAATCATTTCACCCGCGAATAGAACTTACATCGCACCAATGAACGGATTTTATCCTGCCACGTATGGATTCGAAAATGATTTAATTGGATGTTTGCCACAAGATTGGACTTCTGACGAAATTGGTGGAACCTCTAGTGTAATTTATGAATTACAAGGACATAAATACGTGTTAGAAATGAATGATACTAATTCTAATAATTTGATATTAACTAAGAATTTCACAGAGCAAGTTACTGGAACAATAGAATTTTGGCTGTATTTAACTGATACTAATCTCAATGGATACACATTTAGAATTGATGATTCAGGAACGTCTAATGGAATATATTTATTGATCCGTTGGAATGAACTACGTCATTATCCTACAGCATCTTCTGTAAAACTTATGGATTATAACTTTGATAATGAATGGAAACATTGGAGAATAGAATGGGATTGTACAGATGATTGGCATCTATGGATTGATGGAGTCAGTATTGATGCGGGTATCGGCTATAGTTATTGGTTACCTCCGATAGCAATGGATGGATTATTATTTTCTACACCAGGAGCTGAAAGTGGATTTCAAGCAAATATGGATGGGTTTGGATTTTCTTGGGATCAGGATTATTCAATTGGAGATAATATAAATGAAGGATTATTCCTTGGCTTTGAAAATAGCACCGTTTTGGACTGGATGGGCTATTCTTTAGATGGAACAGCAAACATTTCCATTCAAGGCAACACGACCATTCCAATGCCAGATGACGGCCATCATACCATCCAAGTATCGGGAAATAGCACTGGAGGAATATATTACCAGTCGGATGTCAGGCACTTTACCGTGAAAAACGGCTTGATTTCGATTAAAACGCCTAAAAACATTACTTATACGACACCAATGAACGGATATTACCCTGCTACCTATGGATTTGAAAATGATCAATTTGGAGATCTCCCCTTAGATTGGATAGATTGGTCTGGAAGTACATGTACAGTTGGAGTTATTGATTCTATTAGTAATTTTAATAAAATTTTAGAATTTAATGATCCCTCGAGTAGCGGACGAGCAAATATTATACAGCCCTTTCAATTAGCTCAATCTTCTGGAACCGTAGAGTTCTGGGTAAGAGCAACGACAACAACAAACCAGTTAATGATTGCTATTTTTGAAACCAATGCAGTTGATGAGCTTTACATTCAATTAAGTGAAAATGGGTATATTAGATATTTTGATACCATATATCATGATATCACAACCTACGAGGCAAATAAATGGTATCATTTCAGAGTGGAATTTGATACTACATCAGATTGGCATTTATGGATTGATGGGATCTCTCAGGATGGGGGTGCGGGGTATAATTTTAGAGGTAATCCGACTTCATTAAATACATTACAATTTTATACAGGAGTATCTAGTGGTTCAACATATTACATTGATGCAATTGGATATTCCTGGGATCTCCACTATAACATTGGAGATAACTTAAACGAGGGATTATTGCTCAGTTTTGAAAATAGCACTGTCTTGGATTGGATGGGATATTCCTTGGATGGTGCAGCAAATATCACCATTCAAGGCAACACGACCATTCCGATGCCCACGGGAAATGGATTGCACTCGATTCAAGTGTTTGGTACCACGCCCGATGGATATACCATCCAATCCGACAAGCGTTACTTCTCTCTCGATTGGGAATACATTTATTTAAGACCAAGCCTTAACATCTTGGACATAATTGATGAATATGGCTTGCATATTGAAATTAATCTTAATGAAATAGGATTCTTGCACGTTAGTAACTTTTCTTTTACGATTCCGATAATGACTGACCTCGGTTATGGTCTATCCACGATGTACTTCTATAGCATTGACTTGTATAGTGCTAATTTTGTTAAAGATGAGTCGATTCTTATGAGTATCACCATTAGATTTTATTATGATCCCTTGAAAATCAACGACCCCTCAGTTCTTAAGCTTTATCACTACGTTTCCAGCTTGGGGCAATGGCGCTTGGAAGGATTTGTTACAAACTTAATGCAAAATTACGTGGAACTAACTACCACCGATTTATCATATTTTTGCTTGACTGAGATAGATATTCCAGTCAATACATTTCCATGGCTCATCATCATCATAATCATTTTAAGTGCTATTGGTATTTCAATCCCTTCAAGCTACGTCATTATCTCACGTCGCAAGAAAAATAAAGGAGATAAGTATAAATCATTAAGAAAAAGAGAACATCACGCAAAAGAGTTACCAACTTTGCAAGATGAAAAATCTCGTCAAGTAAAAACCGTAAAACCACAAATCACTCCCGAAATGCTCACTCCAATCAAACCAAGGGAATTAAAAAGTATCATCAAGGTAAAAAAACCTAAAAAAGCTATAAAAACTAAAGTTGATGACCCTACAATTCATAATATAACTCTTAGTAAAAAAGAAATCGAAGAAGTAAAGAAAACTGAAAAGGAAATGCGCATTTTGAATCAAGAAGATTTCTGTCAAGTCCATAAAGGGCCATTAACAGGAATGACATATATTTGCCCTAAATGTAAAGCAAAATATTGCGTGAAATGCGCTACATCATTATCACAACGAAAAGAAGGATGCTGGGTTTGTGATACTATTATAAAAATTGAATCCAATAAACAGGAATCAAAACCTCAAAATAAAAAGACTCCATTACTAAGAACGCTTGATAATAGTAAATTAAAAGAAATTTTTAAAAGTAAAAATATAACTGAAACTATTGAAAATATAGGTGATATTAATATTTCCATTTTAGATAAAGAATTTTTGAAAAAGGTAAATCAATTTAAATGGGAAGAAAATGAAAAGCAGGAATTTATAAATGAAATGATAGCATTACCTCCTTCAAAACGAGAAAAAATCTTAAATCGGATGATCAAATTATCCAAATATAAAGAGGATTAATCATGGAAAAACAACGAAACAGGACAGTAATGGAAAAAGTAGATTATGAAACAGTCATTTACTCGGAACTTCGTGATTATTTAAATAGTAATAAGATATTAAAACTTAATGAGGTTATTCCTTTTCTTACAGGACGAATAGCAAGATCTTCGCTAAATTTAAACAAGGTTGGAATAACCAAAATTCTTAAATCTTTCATTGACCGTAATATAATCGTAGAAGGATCAAAACTGACAAGAGAAGATGTTCTTACAAATCCTAAAAGAAGGATAATATATGAGTTTATTAATCAAAATCCGGGAACATATTACTATCAAATTATTAAAGAATTAGAGATGGGAAGCCACTTGGTAATTTGGCATGTTGAAATTTTATTAGAATTTAATTTCATTAACATGATTGAAGAAGATAATCATGAATTATATTTTAATCATAAGACAAAACCGGATATGGCAAAGTTAATTTATTACAGAACAAATGAAAAGAGCAAGAAAATTTTAGCTTACCTAAAGTCGAATAATACAGGAGTTACCAAAACTGAAATATCCAAAAATCTTGACATGCACCCAACGACAGTAAAAAAATATATAGAGATACTAAAAAAGCATCAATTAATTCATTCTCTGAAAGACAAGTATAAAACATTATATCTTTTAGACGAACTTTAAAAATAATTTTATAAATTTCTATTTTTTAAAAATGAAATTGTTAGAAATGAAAGTAAGACGATCTATGCTTCAACCTTCTCATATTTATCTATATCATAAATTGGAACTTCACGTCGTTTCTTATCATCATAAAAAGGTAAACCCGATTTTTTTAAAAATTCGATTGCTTTATATTTCGTGACTACTATTTGGCTACCACACGAAATTTTCATACTTGCAACTCTTAACCTCTCTCTTACTAATGAGACATCTTTTAACTTGCATCCCACGTCCAAGATAACTGCACCAGCTTTTACGCGAGCGCATACTCCTGTTGAGCGTCCAAAAGAGTTCCGCATACCACTTTGTACTCTGTCGGCTCCAGCAAATGCAAGCATTCTATTTTCTCTGTACTTTTGAAAAGGTTTTGACCTCATTCTTAGACGGAAATTATTTCTTCCTAATGTTTTTTGTAATGGAGTATTAATTGCGATACGTATTGCCTCTAAAGCATTTGATGATATTTGAATTTGATTATTAACCTTAAGACCCAAGACAATCTCCCATTCTTCAAAAGGAATGTCTTTATTACCTCCCCAGAATCGAACTATCTTACTTTGAGCGCCTCCCCGAGCATATTCTCTTCTATGATTAGCACTTCGTTTATGTTGGTAAGGCCGCCTATTCCATTTCGCATAACATTGCCATGGTCTTTTATGTGCCATAATCTTTCTACCTACTCTATGGTTTAAATTACTTTTTATAAGAAATAAAAATATAAGAGATTATATATTTAGATTTTATGTAGTATGATTAAAAAATTTTATTAAATCCCTTTCTAAAACCAAACCCTTGAAGAATAATATAATTTAATAAATCATGATCGACACCCTAACGGCATTAAAGAAGAAAACTGAATTATTATGTAAAGGATTATATTTAGATAAAAATTTTCTGAAACATTATAAATCCCAAGGAATAGAAATAGATTTTGGGCGAAAAGGAGGAGCAGGTCCATCAGGAGGTAGATATTTCCTATTAGAGGATCAAAAAACCTTAGTAAATGTAGCATTATGGAACGATTCATCAATTTCAAGTTTATCATTAAAGGAAACAGAAAATGGATTTTTTAAGATCTATGATGATCGCACGAAAGGAGAATTCGGTAAAGTAAAACTGATTCAAAATCCTAAATATTATGATAAGAATTTTCTAACCTCTGACGGAATTCAAATGAAAAAAATTGCTCTCGTTCACGGAGTCAATTGTTTAGCAACAACCATTTATCAACAATGCACTCATTGGGCTTGCGGAGAACCATGTAAATTTTGTGGAATACAAGTTACTTTAGAATCTGGATCAACAATTATAGAAAAAAATGCACAACAAATTTGTGAAGTTATCTCTGAAGCCAAAAAAGAAGGACGCTGTTCTCACATGACATTAACTACAGGAACTGCTGAAGGAGAAGATAAAGGTGCGAGGAAATATATTGACATATTAAAAGGGATTAAAATGAAATATCCTAAACTTCCATTACACATACAAATTGAACCAGTTAATCATGCTATTCTAGTAGAGTTAAAAGAGGCAGGAGCAGATACGATAGGAATACACATTGAAATTGTTGATGAGCTCTTAAGAAAAGTAATTACACCTGGTAAATCAAAAATACCCTACTCAAAATTTAAAGATAGTTGGAATGACGCTATAGATGTATTTGGAAATAACCAAGTGGAGACTTTCTTATTAACAGGATTTGGAGAATCTAGAATTGAATTTCTTAAGGATGTTGAAAATCTCATTACTATAGGTGTGATCCCATATATCTTACCAGTTAGATCAGTTCCAGGAAAAACTTTAATGCCAATAATGAACTACAATGCTTTATTAGAAATTTATGAGAAGACAGCAAAATTAATGAAGCAACATGGTATGAATCCTTTAAAAAATAAAGCTGGATGCGTGAGATGTGGTGGATGCAGTGCCATTAATGAAGCTTATAAAGCGGTTTAATTTTTACATGAGTAAATTATAATATGTCAATTTCTAACCAGATGCGTTTAAATATTTTTAATAAATTTATAGTTTATTACAACCATTAGTAGATATTGCTGATTATATAACGAATGTAGAAATGATCAAGCATCCGTTTAAGAGTGGAATTGATGCTCGAAAAGGTATTGAATATTAAATTTCAAAATCATTCATATTGAAATTTTTCTATTTTTTGTAGAGGAAACTCAAATTCTATTACAATATAATTACTTTCATCATTTTTAGATGTTTTATAATCTACTACATTGCATTTAATATCCATATTGAATATTTCGGATATCCTTGCTTCAAAAAATCCTGACAATAAATAATAATGATAGATATATTCACCATTATCTTCCAGAAGTTTTGAATTCTTCATGTGGTATATGATACGGTTTTTCTCAGCCATAATTGAAATATCAAGGGGATCAATTCTATAGAAAATATTATCAAAATATTTACGATATTCTTTTGTGAAAAATTTGATGAGATTCATTTTCTGGATATTTTCTTGATCTTTTATTTTTTCACCTATTTGCAACACATTTTGAATAAATGGATAATCAGCAATTCTCTTTCCAAGATTCTTGATAAAATCTTCTTTATTAGGTAGATCCCTTTTAAGAGCACCTACTAGAGATTTATAAAATGCAATTACTAGTTCAAATGATAGAGATTTTCTTTCTTTCGCATAGTAGACGCTTGCCGTTCCAATATTTTCTTTAAAAACTTTGCCTTCCGCTTCTAATATCCCCAAATATTTGGAAACCGTATTTCGATTCCCATTAATCTTTTTTGCCAAGTCAATAATGGTTAATCCAAACAATTCACCTTGTAGGCAATTTAAAACCTTGTTTTTATATTTTTTGCTTTTTTCTTTTCTTTCCATGGATTTTTCAATAATTTCAAGTATTATTATATGTAAGAATTCTTTTTTTTTTTTTAAATTTATCAATATTAATATTTTATCACTTAGTACTAGTTTATTAAAATTAATAAATGTAAAAATAACTCTTTATATTTTCATATTACATCATTTTTGTACATTTTGGTAAAAATATAATCTTTAAATAGTATCTCTACAAATAGTTAAAATAAGTATGCGAATTTGATATGCATCTTCGCAAATATTTTCTAAAAATTAAATAAAGGGAGAATTAAAATGTCAAAAAAAGTAGCTGCAGCTGCGATTATTTTGATTGCTTTTGGAGGAGTTTCTATTCCTGGTGGAATTGTTATAAATAATTACATAAAAGATCTCACATATAGTTCAATAGATGAAGGACTTCTAGGCATCCGAACTGAAGGTATTCCAATGGTGGAACACATGGTTAATTGCACGTTTTTTGCAACATTTCTTAATCTTCTATATAATAATGATGATAATAACTTAAACTCGATTTTCAATGATTCTCTATTTGAAATAACTGCATTAGGCATTCATGTTCGTAGTATTGCGAATTATACTGGTTTAGGAGACTTGAATTATTCCTATCTAGCCTGTAAACGCCTCCTTTTAGGAAATGAAACACCTAGCTTGGGTTATATTCCAGGTTTGATAGAAGATATCGATACGGGTGAAGGGATAATTAACTTCTTAGAGGATTATAACGAGGCGCAAATTAACACAATAAAACGAAATGAAATGATTGATGATTATAAATGTAATTGGGATCATTTAACATACTTAGTTGATTATTACAATAGCTTTTTTGTTCCAGAAACAATACCCCAACTTCTACCATTGGTGTCATCTCTTAAACCAGAATTAGCAGGATTAAATAATACTCTTGAAATAGCAGAATATTATCTATATGCTCAATGGGCATGGGGTAATTTAAAACCTGAGGGATTTCCTTTACCATTAGGAGATATTGAAGTATATGGTTTCGAAGTAGGATATCAGGGTCCAGGAATTAACGTTACTTCCACAAACATGACAAGAGAAGCAATGTATCTCCTATGGAACACATCAAATCCCTTATCTTTGGTTATAAAAACGGGTGTAAATGCATGGTTAGGTGCGGTTAATGGTGATGCAGTTCTACAATCCCTCCTATTAACTGAAAATAATCTTACTTCTGAAAGCTTGGCCATGATATTAGAATGGATTCCAAAGTTTCAGCAAAATGTGATGCCTTTCCTTGCTCAATATCAAATGGGATTGCCAACTGATTCTATTACATTAGGAAATATAATTCAAGTTGCAGCTATAGGCCTTGGTGGAGTATGTATAGGATTAGGTGGAGTTGCAATAACAGGTAATGTGGTTGCTAAACGAAAAAAATTGGCAAAAAAGCAAATAGGCACATTAGATAAATCAAAGTCAGTAGAAAAAGGAGATTCCGAACAAAAATATATATAATCATTTTAAATTATAAACCTTTTTTTTTTATTGTTTTTTAATCTAAAGAACTATTTCCGAAAATTTTTAATATTATTTAGCCTTAGGATACTTAATACTGAATTAATTTATTAACATTAAATAATATTAAGTTGGATGAAATGGTCGCTGGAATGACATTTAAAGCATTTAACAAAATTTCAAGCTTAGTATTATTGTTATCCGTACTTCTTTTAGTAGTACGTGTAGTAGTATTATTATAATAGACTACCAATAAATTCTTATCTCTGAGCTTTTATTGGTAGGATAGAAGATAATTAATGTTAATCAAAAGATATAAGAGATGGAACACATGACTGAAAGTCAAGAGAAAAAAACCTCTAAGACAAAAAGGGAAGAAAGGCAACCTAAATTCAAGAACTTGTCCGATATTGAAATTAAAAGACTTTATACCCCAGAAGATATTAATAATTTCAATTATACTCAAGATTTAGGAGAACCAGGTAAATATCCCTTTACAAGAGGCGCCTATCCTTCTATGTATAGAGGTCAATTCTGGACCATGCGCCAATTTGCAGGTTTAGGTACTGCAGAGCAAACTAACGAACGCTTTAAGTTCTTAATTGAACATGGTCAGACAGGTTTAAGTGTAGCTTTTAGCCTTCACACCATTTATGGATATGAAGCTATTGATCCGCATTCATTAGGAGAAATCGGCAAGGAAGGTGTTGCTATTGATACTTTAAAAGATATGGAAATCTTATTTGATGGAATTGACCTTTCAAAAATCAGCACTAGCATGACTATTAATGCTCCAGCAGCTATTTTACTTGCAATGTATATTGTTGTTGCTGAAAAACAAGGCCACACGCCCCCTCAATTAAGAGGGACTATTCAAAATGATATTTTAAAAGAATATATAGCACAAAAATCATGGATATTCCCCCCAGATCCTTCAATACGTTTAATTATTGATACAATCGAATATTGTACTAAAAATGTTCCCCAATGGTATACCATTAGCATAAGCGGATATCACATTCGCGAAGCAGGTTCAACTGCTGTTCAAGAATTAGCATTTACACTAGCAGATGGTTTTGCTTATGTTGAAGCAGCAATGGAGAGAGGAATTGATGTTGATGATTTTGCTCCTAGATTATCATTCTTTTTTAACTCGCATAATAATTTTTTTGAAGAAGTATGTAAATACCGAGCAGCAAGAAGAATATGGGCAAAACGGATGAAAAATAAATATGGAGCAAAAAAACCAGAATCTATGAGGTTAAGATTTCATACTCAAACTGCTGGAGTTTCATTGACTGCTCAAGAACCTGAAAATAATATTGTAAGAGTAACTTTACAAGCATTGTCTGCAGTATTAGGAGGCACTCAATCATTACATACAAATTCATTTGATGAAGCATTATGTCTTCCGACAGAAAATGCTGCTAAAATTGCTTTAAGAACTCAACAAATAATTGCTCACGAATCTGGGATAGCAGATACAGTCGATCCTTTAGCAGGTTCTTATTATGTTGAATGGCTTACTAATAAAATGGAAGAAGAAGCTGAACTTTATTTTGATAAAATTGAAGAATTAGGGGGTGTTATCCCTGCGATCAAGGCAAATTTCTTCCAGAAAGAAATCGCTAATGCTTCTTATAAATATCAACAAGAAATAGAAAATAATGAAAGAACAATCGTTGCTGTTAACCAATATAAACAAAGAGATTCTTGTTCTACTGAAATTCTAAAAATAGATGATTCTATTGCTGAAGAACAAATAAAAAAGTTGAATGATGTGAAAAATTCAAGAGATAATGAAAAAGTTGCAGATAAGTTAAAAGAACTTAAAAAAGCTGCTGAAAGAACCGAAAATTTGATGCCCTTCATTATGGATGCTGTAAGAGAATATGCATCAATTGGAGAAATAATGAATGTTTTAAAGGAAGTATTTGGTGTGTATAAGGAAGATTCAATATTTTAAATAAGAGGAATAACATGACAGAACAAAAAATTATAAAAGTATTAGTATGTAAACCCGGATTAGATGGACATGATAGAGGTGCTAAAGTAATTGCTCGTGCTTTACGAGATGCTGGAATGGAAGTAATATATACGGGACTTCATCAAACGCCCGAGGATATTGTTAATACTATCATCCAAGAAGATCCAGATGCGGTAATGTTAAGTTTTTTAAGTGGAGCACACAATGCATTATGTCCTGTAATTATGGAAAAATTAAAAGAACATTGTATAGATGACGTTTTAATTGGAGTAGGTGGTATAATTCCGGAAGAAGATAAGATTCCATTAGAAAAACTCGGATTTTCTGGTTTTCATGGACCTGGTACTGAATTAAAAGAAATTGTTGAGTTTGTTAGAAATAATTTAAAGAGATAAATAGAAATGAATTATTCTGATTTAATTGCAAAATTATATGATGGAAATACTCGAGCCGCTGCACGTTTGATTACTATCGTTGAAAATGATATTGCCGCTTCTGAAGTGATTATTAATTCCATTTATAAAGATACTGGAAATGCATATATCTTAGGAGTTACTGGTGCACCCGGAAGTGGAAAAAGCACTTTTATCTCAACTATCACAAAGAAATATTTAGATCAAGGTAAAAAGATTGGAATAGTATGTGTTGATCCAACTTCTCCTCTTACGGGGGGTGCTTTGTTAGGAGATAGAATTCGAATGAAGGAAAATTTCTCACTTGATAACGTATTCATCAGGAGCATGGCAAATCGCGGACAACTTGGAGGATTAGCAAGAGCGACTGAAGATACAATTAAAATCTTAGATGCATATGGATGTGATATTATAATAGTAGAAACGGTAGGAGTAGGACAATCGGAAGTAGATATTTTTAAATCAGCTCACACGGTAATAGTTTTATTGGTACCAGGTATGGGAGATGATATCCAAGCAATAAAAGCAGGTATCATGGAAATTACTGACATCTTTGCTGTAAATAAAATGGATTTACCTGGTGCAGACAGAAAAGTTTCAGATATCATTCAAATGCTAGAATTAAACATGAATTATAATTACACTTCGAATAATATCAACAAGGATATCGCAAAATTAAAACAATGGCTACCAGAAATCATAAAAATTAACTCAAAAACTGGTGAAAATTTTGATGATTTATTAGAAATCATTGATAAGCATAAAAAATTTGTAGATAAATCAGAAATCAATACAAGTTACATGGTAAATAGGATTAAAAGTGAAACTATTCAAATCCTTCGACATAAATTAACAAAAAAAATTGAAGATTTATTAAATTCTAATAAAATTATTGAAGAAAATATCTCTCAAGTCCTTGATAAAACACTTGATCCATATTCAATGGCAAATTTAATAATAAAATTAATTGGTTTAAAAAAATAATTACTTTTCTAAGTTTATTAGTTAAAAATGTCCATAATTATTGTAGGTGGGGGAAAATTTGGACTAAAAGCTATAGAATACGTTAAAAAGAATAAATTATCTGCAATATTAATTGATAAAGATCCCCATTGTCAAGCAATTCAATTAATAGAAAAAAAGTATGATAATTTTAAAGATTTTAAAGAAGAAATCAAACACTTAACTAATGATACAGTATATTATATTAAAGATGAATTTACAATTATCAATGATTTATTGCTATCCATTGATGTAAATTATATAATTCCCGTCATACCGATCCATTTAATGGCTTCAATAATTTCTTATTTTTTACTAGAAAAATCCTTGGATCTTATTGTTGACAAGGAAAATACATTAGATTTTATTAATAATGGTAATCCCGACCTTATTCTAAGTTTTAAAATTGATCAAGGAATAGTTTTCCTATCTCATGCTAAAAATAATGAATCCTGTCCTGATAATTGCATGGGTCCTCCTAATTATTGTCCTCATTTTAAAAGAGAAAAATCCATAACAATTACCCAATATTTGAGAGATTATTTCGAAATTGATAATTATATTGATATTAATGAAGAAAATCCAATGAAAATAAAAATTATTTTTGAAAGTTATCAATTGAAACCAGGTTTGGGGGGATTAAAAGGAATAGAAGTTAAAAATATTTTTAAGATCTTAAATCAAAAGTTAGCTTTAATTATGGAAAGGAAATCAGAAATAACAATTGCTACCACTTGTAATTGCCATGGTGTCATTAATTTCTTAAAAAAAAATAAAATGGAATAATTTTTTTATATTTTCCTTATTTAATTTAATTATATTTATTGAATTTTAAATTGCATTAATGCTTTTTACTTTTTCTAATTTTTTTTGATTTTCTAAGCATGCCAATTAAACTTTTAGGGGGGAGTACATTTCGAACCTTTTGCAAGATAATTGCATCATTAGGGCAGTTTGATGCACAAATTCCACAACCAATACACTTTTCTAGTGAAATATTGATTCTACCATTATCTGAATCTCCCTTAATGGTAATTGTACTCATTGGACATATTTCAATACACGTTTCACATAATTTACATGCTTCATGATTAATTAAAGGTTCAAAATTTGGTTCTGCAATTGCTTTTTTATTATTCAATTCTTTAACAGATTTTAAAAAACCACAACAACATGAACAACAATTACAAATAAAAACGGAAGAATTCTTTATATTTATAGTTTCATGAACCAACCCTTCTTTCTCAGCTTTATTCATTATTTCCATTAATTCATCTAAACTCACTTTCTTTCCAACCTTGGTGTTAATTACATTTTTCGCTAAAAAACCTGCTGATACACAAAAATTCTCATCAGTTTGTTTACATGGATGACCTGCTAATTTTGCAGCATTCCTACAACTGCATGGTTGAATCGCAAAAGTTTTAAATTTAGATAAATATTTTCTAAGAATTTCATGAGGTAAAATTTCATACTCAAGCTGAATAGTTTTATTTATTTCAATGCTTTTTTCTATAGGCTTTACTGCAGGGATTACTCGATACAATGGATATCCCCTCTGGGTATGTTCTACGTGGAATCCAGAACTTAATAACTCATAATGAGCTTCACCTGCTTTCTTTATTTTTTCTGAATCATCCCTATTAGTAGTAAAATAAAACTCAAATAAGCCAGGTAGATAAGGTAATACAACAATAAAAGGTCCAATTTTAATAATTTTTCCTTTATAATTCATATCTTTTATAATTGCTTTTATCTCAGATTTTGAATGATTCGTGCGTTTCCTAATTCTTCTTTGGGTGACCGGCCTTACTGCTTTCTTTATACCTTTTACTATTATAAATGCTTCATCCTCTGTAAACATATTATGTAACAATTTATTAACGGTCTCACTTTTCTCTAATGGTACACCTATAGAGGGACTCAATAAATTTCTTAATTGATCATAATTTTCTTGAGATTCGGACATTGTAATCATCTTCATTTTAAGCTATCATTAATACAATTTTCATAAAAAAACCTTTCTATAGAATTTAGATTAAGTAGGCTATATTGATTAAATTTTAATCATAGTAATGATTTTAGATATGATATTGGAATTCGTAAAAACACTTAAAAAAATTTAAAAAAACTGAATTCATAATTATTAAAAGAAAATGGTATCTATAATTAGGAAATCCAAGTATAATGAGTCTAGAAATATATCTTATCGCAGTGGTTTTCATAAGAAAATTATGGAATCTACGATTGATATAACACATGATAAAATTAAGACTGGATTTAAAAGTGTAGTATACAGGAGTGGTTTAATTTATAATTTCGTTAACCAGAGGGCTTACGATTTTTGGAGGAAATTTAAAACGATTGCTGCAATAGCTTGTTCAAACGGAAATAAAACCATTTTAGACCTTCCATGTGGAACGGCATATCTCACGAGATACTTAAAAAGTGACGTTACCTATATAGGTTGGGATTTAAATAAAAATTTTCTTGCTAAAATCAAACATGATTGGAAAAAAGGGAGAATAAGACTGAAAAAGGTTATTCTTCAGCAAAAGAATATTTTTGACTTCCATGATTATCCTAAAAATGTAGATGTCATTGTTTTTTGTGATATACTACATCACATTTATCCTCAACATGTTAAATTGGTAGAGAATGCTAAAGATTATGCAAAGAAAATTATAATATGTGAACCTGTAGCTGTTAAACCTAAAAATATGAATGTAAAAGATTGGACCGCAAGAATGACTATTAATGTTGTAAAGCGTTTACCTGAAGCAATTTTTAGATATATAGATTTTCTTTTTGCTGATAATGATGGAATAAATACTTACCTTGATCGTTCAAATTGGATTTATGATAGAAATTCTCTCCGTGAATTTTACATCACCATAGGTATTAAGAGAAATAAAATATATGATATTGGTGATGAAATGATTGGAGTATGGGAGAATTCATGAGATTTTAATTCAACGAGATAAGTTTTTTTAAATACAACCAAAAATAACGATTTCCATATTTCGTAGAATTAATTTTCTTCTTCAAATAAATTAATTCTTAAATCGTACTGTTTTGGGCTATTTTCACAATTTAGTTCACAACAAGCAGGTAAATAAGAATATACCTCAAACCTCCCAACAGGCACGACCAAGTACATGAGAGAATGAATTAATTGACAAGAACTATTGATTTCTTCAAGGGGACCATCACATAATAAATCCTTGTGTTTATCTTTATCAACGAAGAGACAAATTCCATCATTAGGCTTAAAACCAAATAAATACTGAAACTGGGGTATGACCGGATAATTTTCTGTTTCTACCTTTCTTTCATATTCAATCTGAATTTTGTTAAACGAGAGGGTGAATTTTAAAGCCTTATAAGAGTCATTTTTTCTATCTTGGTCTGATATCTCGTGTATGATAAAATCTCGGGAAACAGCTTGATCGATTAAATCTACTAAATCATTCTTCAACATTTTATAAATAAATAGATCATTATTATGTTATTTATGTTTTTGGATTAATTATTTTGCCTTTTTTTGGATCCATCCATTCTGAAAATATTTCCTCAATTGTTAAAGAGTTCTTTTTGTTACATTTAATACATTCTTCTTCTGATAATTTTTTAAACGTAAAATCACCTTGCTTAAAAGAACGCTCATATTTTGCTGAACATTTTCTACATTTTACAACAGATGTAATTTTTTGAATTACATGATCTTTTAACTTTAATATGTTTCCGATATCGGGTATTGGAGGGAATTGAGGTTCTTCTGACATTATTCTTTAAAAAAATGAGAATTTATTATATCAACATTAAATATGAAAAAGAATAGAAATAAAAAGTTTGTTCTTAATTTTCATGATTGAGTGAATCAGCATTATTACCATCTAAATTGTTCGTTTCTTCGACTTGTTTAGAACCTTCTGTTTCTTCCTTTTTAGTCTCTGGTTCCACTGGTTTTGGTTTTCGTGAGGTAACGACTTTAGCATATCTTAAAACGTCCTTCCCTATCATCCATCCATCTTGAATTATATCAATTATAGTGTTATTAGGCAAGTCATCTCTTTCTATAGAGCTTAAAGCCTCATGATAATGATAATCAAATGGATCATTGATATTTACCTTCATGACAGCTGCACCATCATGAGCTTTAATAATACTTAAGAATTGATTGTAAAACTGTTTGATATTTTCGTTATCAGGATTATTTTCGATAGCTTTCTTATAAGAATCATAAAGAGGTAAAAATTTCTTTAAAACTGATGCCGTATATTCAAGACGTAAGTCATTTTTATTTTTATTCCACCTTTTTTGAGCATTTTCAAATTCCGCTTGGAGAAGCA
>JBHLME010000197.1:0-5264 GCA_048938445.1 Promethearchaeota archaeon
TGGATGGTGATGGATTTTTGTCTCCAGAATTGTTATTTTTAAATACATTTCTTAATAGTTCTGCGTAGTCCTCAGGACCGGCAAATTTATCGAGATTGTGTAAATATTCCAGGGAAAGAATATAGTCATTCCAGTTGAATTCCTTTGCCTTAGTTATCAAATGCTCCGCCCTTTCTTCCAGAGATATATAAGCTGATAAATAATTATTAGGCTTCTGTGCACACGTAATGGCTATTTGCATCGCTAATGTCGATTTACCGGTTCCCGGACGACCACGAATAATAATATTACCCGTACCAATATCTTCTCCAGTGGGTAGTAATATCCCTCCTATTTTTACTTTATCTTTTATTTCATCATCAATTTCAAAATTTTCTTTGTTTTTTATTCGATCATTACAATATTTTTCATATACTTCTATTTTGCATTCATCATTCAATAGTAAATCGAGGGGATTTCCTAAATAAATACGACCTTTTTGTTTAAGGTACTGTTCTAGTTTCATAATAATAATCCCTCTAATTCAATGTCAGGAGAACCTAGTGATTTAATTTTATCTATAATACCTTCCTTGCTAATATATTTACCCTAAACGTAATTATTTCTCTCATTCTTCTTCTTTTTGTATTTTGTATCTAGTATTAAATTTTTATCAATAAGCCACTTCCAAGAAGAATCACCTGCCCAAACAGCTGTTTTTAACTTGCTTTTTTTATCCAACATTGGTTGTGTTAATATAGATATTCTATGCACTGCTTTTTTTACTTTTTTTATATTAGGATCTCTCACTGCTGAGGCAAGGGTTTCGTAGCTAAAATAACCGGTGCTAATAATTTGTACACTTAGTTCCCACATACTTTTGACAATATCGATTAAGGATTGTTTATGAAAAACCGGTTCATAAGTTTCATCACCCACAAAATTATATAAGTGTTCATCCTTTTCAATTAACCAACTACGGGCATGTATGCCTATTTTTGAAAGATCATCTCTAATTCTTCTTAATACCTGTGTGTTTATCATAACATCATGCATAACAAGCGCAGAAATCTTTTCTTCAGACCAAGGTTTGTTTTCGCTCTTTTTTTTAACGGTTATAAACTTAAGAAAAATCAACCAGTCTATTGGTTTTAAACGAATGTTTCCTAGAACCTTATCTTCTATTTTATCTTTTCTTAATTTTATGATTTTCTCAATTTTATTGTTTTTTTTAATCAAGTCATATGTACATTTTTCAATCAGATTAATATTTGGGAGTTTTTTCCGAGTTTCTTCATCAAGATACTCATCAAATTGATATTCATATTTACCATATAAATTAGTTTCATCAGTATCTCTCAAACAAGTACATACCATTTGAGCGTCAGGATCAAAATATACTCCTCTTATATTTCTGCGGAACGTCCCAACTGCCTGGGTTTTTTCATCAGGAATAATATACTCTGGTACAACACGCACAAATGAACTGTCCATATGATCAATTAAAACAAGTAAGGAAGCCAATTCCTGTTCCCGTACTTTTCCATATGGATCAATATGGACAATTGACATCGTTGGTAATTGTTTATCTTGAGTCGATAATTCCACACTATCGTGATATTCACATAATTTTTCTAAACTCTGGGCTAACTCACGTGAAGGAACTCCCAATTCACCAAAATTTTTGTGGATAATATTCTTTGATTTAAATCCATGATTTTCTTTACCTAATATGCGTCCTATATCGTGAAAAAGTATTGAAGATAGAATTAAATAAATTTCAGGTGCGGTTAACTCGAAATGAATATCATATGATTTGTAAAATTTTTCGATTAATAATATGATTCTATCAAGATGATTTTCCATGTTACGAAAATGTGGAAAGGAGTTGTAAGAATCCTCGGATTTTAAAGCTGGTAACCATTCATTGAGTGCCTTATTCCAACTATGTTCGAATGCTTGATATAATTCAGGACTTTTTTCTTTAAGTTCGTTTCGTAATTCATTCATGTTTATACTCCTATATCTTATTCTAAAAGTAAAGGAGAATAAAATATGTATGCTATTTTCAAATGCTCTTTTATTAAAATATTTGGTTCATTAACGATGCTTTTCCTTTAACTTTAATAATAATATTAAAGGGTATTTAAAATCCTAAAATGCAGATAATATATATATAATGTACTATTTTCATTATTATCTAAAGGGATCTGCGTTAATATTACTAATTATGAAATTTTATTAATTTCTAATACTCTCTAAAAATATCACGTCGTGTTATCAAACGCATCCATGCTTTTACATAGAAAGATTCTAGCTACAGTATAACCATGACTTTATAAATTGGTTTTATAATATCGCAATTTTAACTATTTGTTTTTAAAACGTGAAGATGTATCTATAATAAATATAAATATTAACTTGAAGTAGAAATGCTGCAACAGTTATTTCAATTTCTTTTTGCAGCAAAACTTTATTTAATATAATATCTCAAATGTGTAAAAACAATTGGTATCAGTTATTTTAATTAAAAAGTACAAATTATAAAGAATAAGAACTGATACTTGTCTCTTGTCCCACGGACGCCTATGGTCACTCCTCATTTATTTTATGGTTATCCTTCCATCCTGCAACTTTTTTCCATTTTTTTAAAAAGTTCTTGCATTAAAAAATTTAAATTTTTAAATACACTGTTAATTATTTTCGTATGATTTGTGTGCATCCTGCAGCTGATGATAGCCAAGGCAGAGGAAGAAATAGCCCAGGCTGCATTACGCCGCCAATATGAAGCCAATTACCTGGATGCCCATAAGGAATTCGACAGAACTGCGGCTGACAGGTTGTTCCCTAAAGCTTAGTGGGGTACCGCAGTGGAAGAAGTAGAAGAAGAAACAGCAGCCATTGAAGCCGAAAAACGTTTCCGGAATACAATAATAAATAAAAGGTCCCTGCAATACAATGAAAAGTGGTGGAAAAATTTTTCCGCTACTCTGTGTTTATATTAGAATTGTGCTTATAGAATATCTGGTAAAATTCCGGAATATAGTAACAAACCTTCAAAAGAATGCTGTAAAACACAGGAATTCCTCAATAAAGCATTAAAAACACTTTGTAAAAAACGGGAATGTGTTACCAAAGCTTTAAAGGCGGTTTGTAGAACAGGGGAATGGTGCAAAAAGGCGTCATAATCGTTTTGTTTTTTTGAGAAATGCTGGTTTAAAGCTTTTAGAGCACATTACGCTGTTTTACCATGAAATTTATTGAATTTCCATATATTTAAACCTTATATCGGTATATAATAATTTTCCACCATGTACTATCTATGTTTCTCCAGCTCCTGCATAATAACATTGCTGAATCCTCTAGTTACATTATGATAATGTTTTAATTTGATTATTATTTAATCTGTTCTCAATCTTTATTTTAAATAAGATAGGATTATTTTCAAAATTGCATAAACAAATAAATTAATTATTGTTTATTCTATGTTGATCCAGAAAAGTCATGTTGAAAAATGAATTTGGTGTATTCGTTTAGAGAATAAATAAGACAATTATATTATAAAAGGAAAAGGAATTTTATAAAAAAAAGAAAAATCACATATATCAACAAAATAAGTATGCTAGCACCGATTCAATCTTCCCATAAAACACTAATAGTGTATCCGTAAGAATATGCATACAAGCAGTATTCATACATAACCTTATCTTGAGAATTATTTAGATTAAACCATGTAGATTTCATAATATTTTGTTTTCTTTCATTATCATAATAGGATTTTTGCAGTTCATATATTTCATTTGCTACAGAACCACTTGGGGGCGGTTGGTTAGATTTAAAATTTAAAAAATATGGAAAATCAGGTGATGTTTTCCACCATTTCATTCTATTATTATGACTATATACTATACAAATTGGATGATTACCTATTTTTACAAAACGAAGTATGGCAGCAGTTTTACTCACATTAAATCTCTCTGATAGATAATCTATAACTTCTGGACCAAAATATTTTCCTTGACATTCATTTCTAAATAATTCAGTTGGCATTAAAAATTCAGCTGCAAATTCATTTGCTTCAATCTCTACATTACCATAGTTATTTTCATACCATTTATTTAAAGACTCCTCATTATCATTATATAATTTTTCAATATCTCTATGAAGTAAATAATGCCCTAATTCATGAGTTAAAATAAACCGTCTCTTTGTCTCACGTTTGATATTAGAATCTAATGTGATTACTGCAGAATTTTTTCCGCATATAATTCTTCCATCAGATCCATCGATGTTTTCTTCTTTTATAATTATATTCTTGCTAGCTATTATTAACTCTAAAGATAAATCGGTTGGATCTTTGATCCCACATTCGTGGAGTAGTTCCTTTGCGACCTTCTCTGCTTTACTCATTTTTTTAAATCAGAGTTATATTTTTTTTCAAATTCACTTAGAATGTCAAGTACCTTTGTATCAAATAATATAGATTTTTTATCTTTATCACTTAAGGTATCTAAATTTCTAAACATCGGCTGAAGTTCTTTTAATTTATTATTTGATAAAATTTCCTCGGCAATCAACATAGAATTTTTAGCATCAGAAGCAAGGTCTTTCTTAAGCTTAGAAAGAAAATTCAATACTCGTTCATGTTTTATCTGGTTTAATTCAGCTTTAGTTTTTGTATTTAACTGTTTAAATAGAGCCAAATTCTCATCAACAATTTTATCAATGTCGATATTCCATTCCTTAAATAATTCTTCATCTTCAGGTTTAAATTTATCATGTGCAAATAGAGAGAATAAATCATCAATCAATTGATAGTTTTCTGAATTATTTATTTTATTCATTGTATTTTACTCATCAAATAATTTATCTTTTAATTTCATCAATCTTCTAACTAATTTTTTTCTTTTTGCGTATACCTCCTCTATTGGTATTCCCAATTCTTTAGCGATGCAATTAAAATCTTTATTATCAAAATAAAGAGTAGTGAAGTAAAATAATATTTCATCATCTTCAGAAACTTCAAATGCTAAATCTCGAAATTTTTTAAAAAATTCTTCACTATAATATATTTCATTTGGATAATTTTGTATATCATATTGTTCACTAACATCTTTGTCGATGAAAATTGGACTTTTTTCCTTTTTTCGTTTAAATGATGATACAGAATCTGAAATCAGTTTATCTGCAATTCTTGCAAGTTGTTGTTCAAGTGTAAATTTTTCAAATTTCCAATCCCATCCATCAGGATCATATAATCTTTTAATAGATTCAGAAACGTAATA
>JBHLME010000002.1:0-6651 GCA_048938445.1 Promethearchaeota archaeon
GCTTTTTCCCATGCCCAATGTATGTATTCTCCATAATGTGAATCAGTCGTGTAAGGAAAATAGCCATATTTGTTAAATATATAACTTATGAGAGAATAATCACCAATTTTCTTTTCTATTAACATAGGGAGATGCTTTTTTAGCTTTTCACGAAATTTTGGATATGCGTCCTTTCCAGTATCTAAATATTTCATTTGTAAGACTACACCAAAGTGATTTAAGCCTGCTGCGATAATATCTAAATTAGATAGTGGAGTATTGAGAAGTCGAGTATAGATTCCTTTTGATAAGTGAAATTCATGGCATAATCCAATAAATTTAAGCGTTGTAAATTTTCTCTTGATCGCTAAGCAAATTCTACTCATTGGATTGGAATAATTAATAAATAAAGCATTCGGACAAATTTTTAGTATGTCTTCACACACTTCCAGTATGGGTGGAATTACGCGAAGAGAATGGAATAAACCCCCTGGTCCACCATTTTCTCCAAAAATTTGTTTATTTCCAAATTTTCTTGGAGTCTCATAATCTTGATCCCATAATTCGAATCTAGGAGCTACTTCCAGCGAATTAATAACATAATTTGCATTTTTCAACGCCTCTGGTCTATTTGTTGTTGATTCTAAAGAAAAATCAAGATTTTTTTCTTCAATTGCTGCCTTACACGCTTCGTAAACTAAATTAAGTGTCTCTTTATTGATATCATGGAGACAAATTGTAGAACCTTTTAAAACATCACTTTGTATGATATCTCCAACCGTACCCAAACCAAATTGTAAAGATCCGGCACCAATAAGAACAATTTTTTGCTTTGACATATTAATTCATAAGAATTGAGATTATAATAAAAAAAATAAATTATTTTCATTAATTAAAATTACTATAACATTTATAGTTGTAATATTTTACCCTAAAATAATTTTATAAAGTTCCTCAGCAAGTTTTGGTTGATAATCCATTATAGACTTTGCGTTTAAAGAAATTACTCTAAATTTTACATACAATTCAAAGCCAAAATTAACCACATGAAACCTAGGTTTAAAACCGAATTTTTCCTTGTATTTAACGCATAAATTATCTGTTTGATGGATTTTTATTCTTAATTGCTTATAAGGATAACGCATGTTAAATGTAAATGCATGAATTAATTCTCTATCATCTTTTTTCACTATTTCATAGAGTTCTTTCAGTTCTTTTTCGTCTTCATCTTCATCTACGAATAAGAATCCGCCTAAATGAGCTTCCCCTTTATATTGTGGGAAATTCAATTTTTCTCTAAATTGATAAAAATGTTTTATGTTTTTTAGTTTCTTTGTATAATTTATAATATTAGATGATATCAATTCCTTGTTATAGATATCTACTTTAATTCTATCAAAAGTTTCGAGGATAACTTTTGTCAATGTAGAAGAAAATACTATTCCCTTTTTATTACCAATTCTGATAATATCTCCAAGATCAAATGGATCAATTATGATCAGTAATAAACCAGCCATGAAGTTGGAAAATATCTCGCTAGATACGAAAGCTAAAGCAGTACTTATTGAACTTGTAAGTATTGCAGTATATTCAGGTGGTAAAGCATTAAATGAAGGAAAACCTTCGATTATTAGATATACTACTATAATAATTGAAGTAATCCTTAAAGCAAAATTTGATATATTTCTTTGTCTGTTAGATAATTTTTTAATCTGACCTAAAAAACTTGATATAAACTTATTTAGAAGGTATAATATAATTGCTATGATTAAAATGATAATTAAAGCATCAAGATCCGTATTAAAAGGCATTATTTCATATTCACCTCGTAAGGTAAAGTAATTTTATTATGTTCATCATTATATTCTTCCCAACCTTCGTAAATATCCTTTGAATATAATTGAAAAACAACATCTCGCAGAAAGGCATCAATATTATTGACTACCTTTTGAGGTGAATCAGAAATGATATATAATTTCATTTTTAACCTTTCCCATTCGATAGTGTCAACAGAATATTCTGGCCTTGTACCAAGGATCTTCTCGTATTTATCAAATACTATAGATAATGATTCTTCAAGTGAATTGGGATCTAGTGAGCCTAATATTTCTACATCCTTTACATATCGAGTAATTTTTTTCTGAAGATTTATTATTTTTTGTAAGCGGTTTAAATATCGAAGATATGACCTCTTACTTTTTTTTATTTCTTCTATTTTCAGCGGATCTAATGTTTTAAATCGTTTATGGGAAAATTTTATTAATGTTGAGCCAAATATATTACTGTTTGGGATATACGTCTCAATACCGTCTAATTCCACTAGTGTTGTATGGTTTAATTTTACTTCTTTTACAGTCCCTTGGATATTATTAGTTTCTATTAAATCCCCATTATCAATTTGCTCTATTGTGAGAATTAAAGCTCCAGAAGCAATATTATTTATGATTATTTTAAAAGTAAAAGAAATGGTAACAACAAGAAATGATATTAGAGCTATAAAAAGATTAATTGAAAAATCTAAAATAAACCAAAGTATAAAAATCGACCAAAATATATTAATAATTGCTGCGCTTATAGCACGATAAAGAGGTTTCTTAAAGAGATAAACTGTAAAACTCTTTAATGGTTTCCTGAGAATAAAAATTGCGATTATTATAATTAACAAATTTATTCTTAGAGGGCTCCATCCAGAAAATATGAATATAACAATCGCTAAAACGATTAGTATCAAGTATAAAATTGCGAAATAAATTTTCTTCATATTAAATAGTGGTCATGGTTTATTTATAAGTTTTAATCTTAAAAATTATAGACATTGTTTAAAAAGTGATTTTTGTTAAGATCATTAATGATGGAAGATGGTAGATTATTATGAAAATCCTAAATTTTATAATTGATTACATATTGTCGCAATAAATTTATATAATCCTCTAAATGCCTCGTCATTAAGAAGTTATTTTTCACGTGTTCTTTTCCAGCTTTACCTAATTGTTTAGCTAGATCTTCATCCTTTAAAATCTTTAATGTTTTTTCTGCGCATTCTTCAACACTATTTACTAAAAAACCTGTTTTACCGTCTATGATCTGTAAAGGTATCCCTCCAACATTACCTCCAACCACGGGGGTTCCTTTCCAAAGAGCTTCGCTCACCGTTAAAGCAAATCCTTCTCGAATTGATTTTTGAATCACGACTTTAGAAAAACTTTGAAGTGCATTTACCAATAAACTACTTTCTGCTGTTGAGACTGTGATATCTTCTTGATCTTCTACGTGTGTCATTAAACTGCCATAAATTTCTTGCCCTTCAGGATCATCTTGCGCCATGTTACCTAACAAGACAAGGCGGCAATCATATTTTTTCTTAATTATTTTATAAGCTTCCACTACCCCTATAGGATCCTTCCAATTATCGAATCTTGAAATTTGTGAGATTATAGGTTTGTCTGTTTCGATTTGATATTTCTGTAAGTAATATTCTATTTCATCTTCTTTTAATTCTTTGTTTTTATCATTAAAAGGATTTATTGAGGGTGGAATAATATGTTGGGGTAAATCTACAATTTGCTTGTATTTATCCATTGATACAATCATTGCATCATAATCATCTACAAAATTCTTCAAAAACCTCCAAACTCGAGCATTTCTCTTACTAATGTCAATATGGCATCTCCAGATCCAAGGTTGTCGTTTATTATAATATTTTATAATCGGTAAGGGTTGGGGATCATGAATTATTACGCAATCAGTATCCTCTAAATGATTGTAAATTGAATTTCGTCTATTAACCTCGAGATAATTCATTTTTCGATTTTTTGACAAACCTTTCCTAGCTCCCTGTAAGGCATTATGAATGATTTTAGTGGTAGTAAAAAAATCGGGGGTACCTTTAATTTGATGCCATTCCGTGTCTATTCCCAGTTCATTCATCATTATTACTAAATCATTTAAAATCTCTACAACACCACCTCCATATAAAGTTGAATTCACATGGGTTACTCTCTTATCATAAAGGGGTTTTGCTATTTTAATTAACTTACTTAAATTTCCATAACCAACTATTGGTGCATAGCTAGGTAATAGCTTAAAGGATCTATCATATTTTTGGCT
Organism: Promethearchaeota archaeon; assembly: GCA_048938445.1. Classification (GTDB taxonomy): domain Archaea; phylum Asgardarchaeota; class Lokiarchaeia; order Sigyniarchaeales; family SOKP01; genus FT1-020. Next base: position 4,087 of record JBHLME010000002.1, read on the forward strand.
ATCTTTAGAATAAATAAATATCTCACCATTCCTTTTTAATATATATAAAAAAAAAAAAGGATATTTTTTAAATTTATAGGATAGGAATAAATTGGATTCATATCTTATTTAATTCATTCATAGTTTTCAAGATTGATCGAGAATCCTTGTAAGAAATAATATTATATCTCGCTTTGGATCTTTTGAGTCCTACTTTTATAGTATATGCCGAATCTGGAGCAATTTCAAACATGTCTTCATCTGTCATATCATCTCCTAAGATCATTATGAAATCCCATTTTTCATGCGTCAAGTGTTTTGAAATAGCTCTTCCTTTATTAATTGATGAATTTTTTACTTCAATAACTTTATTCCCATCTAAAACGCTGAGATCTGTATTATAACAATGATTTTCCAAGATATTCAAGAGTTCTTTTGATCTAATAGCTCCAAGGTCATATTCAACATTTCTATAATGCCATGCTAAACTATAATCTTTTTCTTCAATAAATGATCCGGGAGTTCTTCTCACGTATCTCTCCAAAATAGAATGTATCTCCTCTTTCCAATCATTTTTTAATAATTCAATTATTTTCCATTTATCATTTCTTTTTTTTTCCCATAATCCATGCTCTGCTATTAAATGAATATTAAGTTCTCCAAACCATTCATTTAGTGTATCTTTATCACGTCCGCTTATCAATATTAATGTATTTTTCGGATCTAAAGTCATTTTTTTTATTAGAAAGATAATCTCATCATCTGGTATAGCTCCTTCAGGAACTTCAAAAAAAGGAACTAGAGTTCCATCATAATCTAATATTATCAGACGCTTTTCACTTGTTTTATAATTATTAAATAAAATCTCTCTTGCATATGTGGTTAATATTCTCAATGTTTTGTCTTGAGGTTGATTTTTCTGTTCTATTAAGTTATATATAATATCATCAGCCCATATTGAAACGGTATAATTTTTTATACGATTTTGCATCTTTCGCATTCTTCTTATCTGTAATTCCTCTGGCATTTCTAATGCTTGTTTTATAGAGTTAACTATTTGCATTTTATTATTTGTATTGACAATTAAAGCTTCCGATAATTCTTTCGCGGCTCCTGCGGTTTCACTTAAAATGAGGACTCCTTTTCCATCAATTTTAGAAGTTATGTATTCCTTTACAATAAGATTCATTCCATCTCTAATAGGCGTTATTAAAGCCACATTAGAAACTGCATATAAAGAAACTAATTCATCGAGAGGTAATGGTCGATGAATATATAAAATGGGATTCCATCCAATCGTGCTGAATCTTCCATTTATTTTCCCTACTAATTCATCAATATCACTTTTAAGCATTTGATATTCTTCTACTCTTGAGCGCGAGGGCGCTGTTACGAAAATTAGCGTTACCATTTCTCTATATTCCGGATACGTTTCTAAAAAGCATTCATATGCTTCTAATCTTTGCAATATACCTTTTGTATAGTCCATTCTATCGATCGAAAATATTATTTTACGATCACCTATTTCTTTTCGAATTTTTTGTATTTCAAGTTTTGTTTCAGGTCTCTCAGCTTGCTTGCTATATCTATCATAATCTATTCCCATCGGAAAACAATCTACTTTTACATTTCTGCCTTGAAAATTAATTTTATTCATATTTAATTCTAATCCAAGTATGCGATGGACACTACTTAAAAAATGTCTTTCATAATCATATGTATGAAATCCGATAAGATCGGAACCCAAAAGCCCTTCTAGAACCTCTTCTCTCCATGGTAATATCCTAAATACTTCATATGATGGGAAAGGTATATGAAGAAAAAAGGCAATGGTAGAATCAGCTATACTATCCCTTATAAGTTTTGGAAGAAGCAATAAATGATAATCTTGTATCCAAATAATGTCATTCGGTCCATAAATCTGTAGAATGGTTTTATGGAATTTTTTATTAACTTGTTCATATGCTTGCCATAATTGATCATCAAAACTAGTGTATTGTATGAATAAATGGAATAGGGGCCAAAGAGTAACATTACAAAATCCCAGATAATGCTTCTCGATTTCTTCTTGAGTAAGAAATATTGGATAACAGTTAAATTCTGATATTAATCGTTGTTCAACTTCGTCCTTAACATCCTCAATAGATTCTAGATTTATTCCAGGCCATCCGACCCATAAACTATTATGTTGTTTATGAAATGAAGCTAATCCTGTGGCTAAACCTCCTAAGCTTCTATTATATTCCAACTTACCATCTACTCTAGATATAGTAACTGGTAATCTATTTGAAATTATTATTAATCTTTTATATTGACTCATTATTATCCCATTTAAAGTCCAAATATATTTTTAACAATAAATATCTGATATGATCATGTAATATAAAATAATGGAATTTTTTACAATAATATATTTAATTTATAATCTTAAATTTAAATTTCAGATAATTTATTCTATTATTGTTAAGAAATTTTCACATATATATCTTTTTATTTTTAAAATATTCATTTTAATCCGTTTATATATCAATTTCAGCTTAAATCTATAGAGATAATACTATTTTATTATAAAATCTCTCCTAAATT
>JBHLME010000002.1:6661-80091 GCA_048938445.1 Promethearchaeota archaeon
TTCATCAAATAATAAAGTTATCTCTTCATAAAACTCATTTTTTCTCATATTAGGATGAAATTTTAATTGTTTTTAAGTTTCAATAAATATAAAATATAATTTTATTAAATAATCCCCCCCTACTTCTATATTACAATATACAATTTTTCGCTTTATATATTATATCTAAAACCAAAACTAATCCAAAATTCAAGTAATAAATCTAATTATTACAAATATTTGATTTGATCCTGAATTTTTAAGCTATAGGATAATAAGATAGAAATTCTAATTAAATTCTTCGATTATAATCATTAATTTACTTAATATTTATTATTATATTTATATTAACTCTATGAAAAATAAAAACATAAATAAGAAAATTAAGATTATTAAGATATCTCATGTCTAATGAAATGAAAATTTATTCGGAACAAGACCTTACTGAAATCTTATCACTAGCAAAAAATAAAGAAGATCGAGATTACATGCTTTTCTTGCTTTTAATTTGTACTGGGATGAGGCTTGAAGAATGTCTTACTATAAAGATTGAAAATGTTGATTTAAAACAATGTATTGTAAAAACAACATTCAATGATATAAATTTAGTGGATTATTTTTTTCCAAGCACACTTGAACCATTATTAACCTCTTATATTGAAGGAATAAATCAAAAATCTCCTTGGATTTTTCCAGAAAGAGATTTTAAATCACATTTAACATCTAAATCTATAATAAAATATGTAAAAAAAGAATATAATGCCAAGTATGCAAAATTTGAGAGATTTAGAAATACATTAATCGCAGGTTTTAAAACAAGAGAATGGTTAGATCATGAGATAATTAATGCTTTTTTTCATTATAAAGATGTCTCTATTAATGCTTATAATTTAGATAAATTGAGATATTATTATGATCGTGCATTTCCATTTTACTATCTCATTATAGATTAAGTGAGAGATTTATAATTTATGAAAAATATTTTTTAATGAATTCTTGACGTGAAAATTCTGGATCTTGTCCATTATTTAAAATAAAATCTTCATACATTTTATAAAGTGCTGCCATTTCTCGGTATAAGTCAACATATATTTCATTTGGATGAATTATTTCACTTTCTTGAAGTTTCAAGAAATCATTCGTAATTTCGTTCCATCCTTTTTTTTCCCCTTTCAAGTCATAGTAAGACTTTGCACTTCTAAATGCTGCTCCTAAAGCAGCAGAATCGGTAATTTGTGCTTTTTTAATTTTTGAATTAAATATGTTTGCAGCAACTTGTAAAATTTCTTTATTTGTGGAAGCACCACCAGTGGCAAGAATAATATTTGGTTTTTCTTCAATCCAATTTGCATGTACTTTCATAGATAAGAATTTTGATTCGATAATACCCCTTACATTTCCATTCACATCACTCTCATCAAATCCAAAACGATAAATACCTGGTTCGAGCACTGATGGTACGATTTCCGGATGAAAATATGCAAGCATTATTTTTCCATAATTACCGGGAGGTGTATCTTCTAAAATATTGGAAAAAGTACGCCAGTCGAGGTTATACATTTCCTTTATTGTCTCTCGTGCTAAAGAACCATTTTTATAACATATCAGACTCATGTAATCTCCCGTAGGTGCTCCAAATACATGCCCCTCTCCTTTTAAATCTAAATATAAATTTTTCAAATATCCAAAATATGTATCACTAGTTCCTAAACTAATTGCTACTTTTCCTTTTTCTGTTAATCCAACACCTATTAAACTATTTTGATTATCTCCAGACCAAGCAATAATTTTAGTATTTGAATTGAAACCATATTTCTCAATGAAATAATTTGAGATATTACCAATCACTTTATTCGATGGAACAAGAGAAGGTAACTTATCCTTCAAGTTTGGTGCCGTTGCGTTTAAAGCTTTCTCATCCCAACTTTTAGAATTTATATTCATTAAATTCATCCCAGCACCATCTCCGTGATCTATAGGGGCATTTTTTCCAATCAACAGTGATGCCATAAATGAACTAACAAGGTGAATTATATCAGTATGTTTATACTTTTCATAATCTTCTTGAAAAAACTTTCTTATCTGGGGACCTGAAAATCGCTCAAAAGTGTTTGATCCAGTGAGTAAAATAGTATTTTTTAATCCTCCAAGATGTTCACGAATTTGTTTACACTGCTCAGTAGTACTAGAATCCATCCAAATAGGACTTGTTTCCCTAGTAAATGCTTCTCTTATTTGTTCAGAAATTAATTCAATTGGATTCAAACTTGAAAGAATGCTTTTAAATTTTCTATTTAAATAAACAGTTCCATGCTGTTGCCCTGAACCTGAAATTGCTTTAATATTATATATTGCGAATTCCTTTTGAATCAAATTATTAAATAATAGATTTAAAGCATCAACCCACATTAATGGATAAGAATGAACTACTCTTTCATTATCAAAAAAAATAACCCCGTTTTTTGTTTTGTATTGAGGTAAATCTTTCTCATAAATAATTTGTTCCCGATAAATTACTTCTTTTTTATGAAAATTAATAATTAATCCAGTTAAACTTTGGGTAGAACAATCAATTCCTAAAAATAAGTCGCTCATGATAATATATAATGATTTTTATTAAAATTTCATGTTAAATTAAATGATATTGTTAATAAATCATCTTCTTTAGATGAGGGACCAACCTTAGCCTCATAATCAATTTGTTCAATGATCCATTGATTCAAGTTTGGATCATAATAAGCTAGATCTTTTATTTTAAGGATAATAGTCGCTGTTTTTGTCTCTCGAGAATTAATATAGATTTTAGTAAATCCTTTTAATTCCTTAACAGGACGATCTACTTTAGAATTTTTATAACTAATATATAATTGAATTATTTCTTCCCCTGCTTTATTTCCATTATTCGTTATATCCACGCTAAACTCTATTTTATTGTTCTTATTTATTGTTTCTTTATTTAATCGAATATTTTTATATGAATATGACGTATAACTTAATCCAAAACCAAATGGGAATGCGGGGTCAAGTCCTTTTTTATCCATCAATTTATATCCATGATAATATTCATAATGAATAGATTTTGTAGAACTGTCAAAGTAAGGGAGCTGATTTTCAGATTTGGGAAATACTATCGGTAATTTTGCACAAGGATTAACATCACCAAATAAAATCTCACCAAGTGCTGTTCCGCCTTCCATTCCAGGATACCAAGCTATGAGTATTGCAAGGACATTCTTTTTCCACGGTTCCATTATGATAGATGAACCCCCCTCTAGAATTACAATACAATTCTTATTAATTGATGATATTTTAGTTATTAAAGTTTCATCTTTATCGTTTAACCTAAGTGAACTTCTATCCCCTCCTTTAGGTGGAACATGTTCTCCTTCATCCTTATAAGTATAACCTACGACGATAATCACGATATCCGAAATTCGAGCTATGTTAATTAACTCATCAATTTTATTATTACTATTATATAAAACTTGAATCTTTTTTCCAGCACTTTGCTCAATACCTTTAAGTGGGGTGATTACATAAGGAGGATAAACATTACTACTTCCATGATCTCCTAAATTTGGCACATCTGCTAGCTTTCCAATCACAGCAATTTTATTTATTGATTCTCGGTTTAACGGAAGTATATTTTCATCATTTTTTAATAGAACAATACTCTTTCTAGCAGCTTCTAGAGCTAATTGAACATGCTCTTTACTCACAATCCTCCCTTTTTTGTAGATTTCTGGATCTCCATCATGAGCATATTTAAGTTTCATTTTTATTATTCTATTTACTGCATCATCTACTTGTTCTTCATCGATTTTTCCTCTTTCTAAGTATTTCAATAATTTTTTAGGTTTCATGTGGATTTGAAACGGCATTTCTATATCTACACCTGCATTGACTGCTGCAGCTCCATCCCGAATTCCAAAAATAAAATCCGTTATTACAAAGCCTTTAAATTTCCATTCATTTTTTAAAATATCACGTAACAAATGAGCATTATGGCCACAATACTCCCCATTAATTTTATTATATGCGCTCATAATAGAAGCAACTCCTGCCTCAACACATTTCTTAAAATGCCAGAGATATACTTCTCGCAATGTGCGTTCATCTATCTTTACATCAACCTTGAATCTCGTGTTCTCCAAGCTATTGCAAGCATAATGCTTTGCGCATGCCATTACGTGGTTTTGAACTCCTTTTATTAAAGCCTCTCCAAAAGCTCCAAGATGGAAAGAATCTTCACCATAAGTTTCCTGAGCTCTACCCCAAGCTGGATGACGAAGTAAATTTATACAGACACCTCCGAAAAAATTTGCACCTTGAGATTTTGCTTCTATTCCTATAATATTTCCAATTTTTTCTTCCAATTCTAAATCCCACGATGCCCCTCTCGCCATTGAGACGGGAAAACAAGTAGAATTTCCCATTACAACTCCTCGTGGTCCATCAGAAAAATAAATTCCTGGAATTCCTAATTCCTTATCTTCTCCAGCAGGAATTGGTTTACTATTATATCTTAATAACATTTTAGGTCCTTCTTTTACTAATGTGCCATCACCAGACATTTGCCATACTTTTTCTTCAAGCGTCATAATAGAAAGAATTTTTTTTGACTTTTCTTCTATTTCATTATCAGATAAATTCGCTAATTCCTTCCAATTTATGGTTCTCTTCTCCACTTTCGAAATTCACCAGTTGAATTCATACTTTATGTACTTTATTATATTAAAAATTATAAATCCACTTATCTTTTTAATTTTTAAATTGAATCCATCATTATTCATATTGACAATACAAATGGTTGATTTCGAAGATTTTTTAAACTATATCAAATCAGAAGATTATTATAATAATCAAATATCTCATGTGCAACACATTCCTAAAAGAGACGCACGATATGGTGAGTTAAATAAACCTTTAAATAAGCGATTGCAACTCTGGTTAAAAAATAATGATATAAAATTTTGGCAACACCAAGCTGAGGCAATAAATTCGATAAGAAAAAGACAGAATACTGTAATCGTTACATCAACCGCTTCTGGAAAATCCCTGTGTTATAATTTACCTGTTTTAAATTCTATATTGAAAAATGAAAAAACAACTGCATTGTATGTCTTTCCTACGAAAGCTTTGGCACGAGATCAATTTTTAACGTTATTTAAAATGATGGAAGAAACAAATATAAAACGCACTCGGCTTGGTATTTATGATGGATCCATAGATTCCAATGAAAAGCGAAAGGTACTAGACAATGCGAACATAATTATCACGAATCCATATGGTCTTCACCTTTACCTTCCATGGTTCAAGCAAAAATGGTATAGAATTTGTCATAATTTAAAATATATTGTCTTGGATGAAATTCATATTTATAATGGAATATTTGGATCAAATTTTGCTCTTTTATTAAGAAGATTGAAAAGAATTTTAGACTCGTTTGGCGTCAAACCACATTGGATGCTATCAAGTGCCACTATCAAGAATTCTAAAGCATTTGCAGAAAAGTTAATTGGTGAAAAATTTGTGGTTATTAATAAGGATTATGCTCCTTCCGGTCCAAAAAAAATAATTTTATGGGATTTACCATTTGACGAGATTACGGGAAAATATCGGTCTTCACATCAAGAAACAAAGAATTTATATCTTACTCACTTGAAAATGGGAATTCAAACTCTTACCTTTACATTATCAAGGAAGATGGCTGAACTACAAGCAATATGGACTAAAGAATCATTACCTCAAATAAAAGAAAAGATTGTAAGTTATCGAGCAGGAATTAGCAAGAAAAAGAGAAGGGAAATAGAGTATAAATTAAAGCAAAAAGAAATTCTTGGAGTTAGTTCTACAAACGCCCTCGAGTTGGGAATTGATATAGGTTCATTAGACGCTATAATTTGTTCGGGATTTCCTGGAACACTCTCAAGTTTTTGGCAGCAGATCGGGAGATCTGGGAGAGGTGAAAATACCTCAGTTGCGACGTTAATGCCAATGCAAAATCCACTTGATCTTTTTTACATCCACAATCCGGACATTCTCTTTGGCCCCATCAAGGAAGAGGTTCTGATAACCTTAAAAAATAAATATATTATTAAAAATCATTTAAGTTGTGCAGCAAAAGAAATTCCACTAATGCTTAATGATTATAAAAAATTTGGAATTGAAGAGAAAAGCTTGTTTAAGTCATGCATTGAAGAATTAATTTCTGAGTCTTTACTCATGAAGCGGGGAGAGAAATTTTATTGGAAAGGTGATTTCTTTCCTAACGAGAAATATGGTTTGAATAATCTTTCCACTCGAAGTTATAACGTTATTTTACGGAGTTTAGGGCGGGAAGAATTACTTACGACTGAAGATGAGAGTTATGTTTTACGAGACTTGCATCTCGGAGCAATATATCTTTATGAAGCTGAAACTTATTTAGTAGAAGAATTGGATTTACTTGATAGAAAAGTTTACATAAAAAAAACTAATGCGGATTTTTATACACAATCATTAAAACACACGGATATAACACCTATTGAAGTTATATCACAAGATTCAAGTAAAAATATTAAAAAATTATTTGGAAATGTAAAAGTCGAGCATGAATATTATTCATATAAAGTTATTGACACTCTCACGCAAGAAATCCGTGCCCGTAATCCTCTAGAAGATTTACCTATTATTGAATTTGATACTCAATCCACGTGGTTTTTAATTCCTTTTGAATATCAAAAGGGGTTAGAATTAGCAGGGCATGATCTAGGAGGTACAATACACGCGATCGAGCATGCGATGATTGCAATGGCACCCGCCTTAGCCCAAATCTCACGCTGGGATCTTGGGGGCGTTTCTATCGATTTTGATCCCGTCAACCAACAACCAATAATTTACATCTACGATGCATACAAGGGGGGTATTGGTATATCTGAACTATTATATAATGATTTAAATGATCTCTTAATACTCGCTCAAATGTTAATTAAATCATGTAATTGTAAAACTTCAAATGGTTGTCCTGCCTGTATCATGTCACCTAAATGTGGCAATAATAATGAGCCATTAGATAAGCAAGGCGCTTTATTCTTATTACAGAAGCTTATAGAGAATAAAAAAGATTAAGATAAATTTAAAATAATTTAATTTTGAAAGAATAATGGCTTTAATTATAAAATAAATAAAAATAGATAAGAAATATATTCATTTAACTTTCAATTTAGCAATTTTCTTATCAATCTCCTTATTCAAGGTTTTGAGTTCATTTTCTAACTTATTAATCTCAGTAGAGATGGTTTCAAATCGATTTTCTTGAGTAGTAAGTTTAGATACATATTTTTCCCTTAATTTTGTCTCTTGGGTGGTATCTTTTAAAACAGAAATGTTTTCCCGTAACCGTGATTGTTCTTCTGTCATTTCATATTTTTCACTTTCAAGTGTATTTTTTTTTGTTTCTAATTCGTTTTTCTTTCCTATCAGCTCTCCAATATCTTTTAACTGGGCTTCTATTTTCTCATCAATGAATTTTTGTTTTACATAAAACGCTACACGCTTCAATAATTCGTCTTTTGAGTAATTATAAATGTAATATGAGCTATAATTTTCGCATCTTTCTCGAATTTTGAACGTAACAGCATCCTTCGGCTTGAGATTTAATTTGAAACGCCAATAATTCGAAGTTTCCTCGGGTTTAATAGGACTTTCTTCAATTTTGTAATTTGGCTTTTTAGGATGGTCAATATAAAGTTCTTTTTCTTCAGCACTCTTGCTTTTAATTTTGTAGATTGTAACTAAATCCGTATAATAGTATTCATAACAATAGGATGAGGATATCTCAAGCCGATGAACTGTTTGACTGCGCTCCTTATCCTCATGCTCTATTATAACAGCTTGCTCTATTGCGTAATTCAGGAGTCGAGTATCATCCTTGTTTAGGAAGGGTATGATGGCTTCTCCTGCGAGATTATTGTCATATATAATCGTGCATGGACCACGCTCTAAGGTTAGCTCTGTATTGTTGGTTATTTCAAGACAAGCATTTGGATTTTTATCGTGCTCTATTTTATTAAAAAGCAAAATTTTCTTTGCTTTGATCTCTTCAGTCAATATCGGAACCAACGCACTGTTTTTTCTTTTGATAGTCACTGGATTTGAAATGTTATATTCGAAAAGTTCGCCCAAATCCTTGGATGTGGTTTGAGTTTGGGTCTTGATTTTATCCATTATCGATGAATCTGATAATCCTCCCGCATATCCAAACCCTGATGGAGCTTCCATTGCTGCTGGAGATGGAGCGGGAAGAGGAACCATCGCTTTTCTTAAAGATTTTTCAGCTGCTCTTTTTCTTGGAGCCATATCATAGGTTTTTTCTTCCGCTAAATACTCATCAAAATCATCTATTTCCAATCCCTCTTCTATTTCGGTTGGTTTTGCACTTAATACTTTTGGAGGGTGTATAATTGGTCTTTCAATGAAAATCGGTCGAAAAAACTCGTAAATAAAAGATACAGGCATTCCAGCAACTAAAGAAAGTTCAATGTCCTCCCAGTCATTATTCGTTGTATTTTCAACCATGCACCAACCAGATAACAAGCATTTTTCTTCTAAAGCCTGTTGCTTGCTCATTATCAAGCGATAGGATGTCTTCCAAATTGGGCTTTCCCTTATGTAACTCACGATGATTTTGCGTTGAACCGTGTTATTTCCACCTGATTCGCAATTTATCACTATCTTCTTCGCATCCTTTTTCTTTCCCGCAATGGTTGTATCTAGAAAAAATCTCAAGTCTTTTTTAAGGTCCTCATTCACTATTTCAAACGAATTTATTTCAGTAAAAGGGATTTTCGTGATAATAGTATCATCTTTCATCAAAATTAATAATTTTTCAGTTATTTTTCCTTCCTTATTTAACTTTTCTATAAATTCTATACCCATTACAGTTCCAGATACCTTTTCCGAACTCCCTATCATGAGATTGACTCTTGCTCCCTTAATTTGAGTAATGAGCGATGAAAAAGAATCCTTATCAGGAATGTTTAGCATGATTGACTTTAGCATTTGTGTTGTTTCAAGAGCAGCATCATAAGAAATCGAGGAAATAAAACCCTTATCACTTGTATCCATTACAAATAGCGATTTTAAAATGTCGTTCATCTCCTTGATCTTGAATTCAAGCTCGAAAGTGCCGTTTCCCTTCATTTTACCTTCTAAAATGAAATACGATACCCCATGTTTGAACATTATGACTTTTTTCACGTTTAGTTTTGACATATTGATGACTTTTTTTTAAGTTTAATAAAAAACAATATGAATCCATTTTATTTATGTTTTATTTGCTAAATTATCATAAAGTAGCAATTAAGCTAATATTTTATCCTTAATTTAAGATGAGAGTGATTAGATAAAAAAGAGTATTGTTTTATTGAGAAAATTTACAGATTAATCTCCTTACCGCTAAAAAAATAACTTAATAATTCCTAATACATAATATTCGAAAATAAAACTGTTTTAAGGTGTAATTGATACCGGCAAGTGCCTTCTTAAGATGTCGAGAGAAGAATTATTAATTTGAGTCGACTCTAAGATTGATCACTTCAATTGATTTTTTTTATAAACATTAAAATTTTTATATTTAGAATTTATATTGGTAATAAGTATTATTTTTATTAAGTTATCATGACTTTTGAAAGGACCTTTAAGGTCATTATTTTTGGAGATGCTGGTACTGGAAAGACTACTTTAACTCATAGATTTTTGACTAATTTATTTTTACCAAATGCAGCTTCTACTATTGGAGTTGAATTTCAATTAAAATTGCTCGAAATCGATGAAAAGAAAATTAAACTTCAGATTTGGGATTTTGCGGGAGAAGAAAGATTTCGATTTCTATTACCTTCATATGTTAAGGGAGCAAGTGGAGCCGTCTACATGTATGACATAACAAACTATTCCTCCTTAGCTCATGTGGATGATTGGTTCTCAATAGTTGATAAATACAAAACTGTCCCCAATCTTCCTGTAATTTTTATTGGAGGGAAGACAGATCTTAATCATTATAAAGAAGTATCAACTAAAAAAGCAATGGAAATTGCAAAGTCTAAAAATGCCCAAGGATTTATTGAATGTAGTAGTAAAACGGGTGAAAATGTCAATATAATATTTGATTTATTAGCCAGGAAAATTCTTGAAATAGTCGAGAAATAGACAAATTTTTATTTTCAATCATATAAAATCAATTTAAAATATTAACAGTTTATTAAATATTTACATGTTAAATTTAAATTTCACTTAAAAAAGAATATATATGATACATTTTATTATATTATAATAATTTGGTGATTAAGTAACATGAGCATAGAAAAATTAGAAGAAGAAATAGATAAACTTCAAGATGAAAGAGAAAGCCTCGAAGAAAATTGTGATACTTTAGATCTATGTAAAGAAGATGATGGATGTAGTAAATGCGATATTTTCAAAAAAATTGATGCAATCGACGAAAAAATAGAAGAGTTGGAAGAAAAAATAGAAGATTTAATGGAAGACGATGAAGAAGACGATGAATAATTCTATTTCTAGACTATATTTACCTAATTTTAATTTTTTCTTTTACTAATTAATATTAAAACATTCAAAATCCGATTTATATCTAAAATAGACATATAATACTATAAGATATGAAATAAAGAAATAAAAAAATAAATATATATAATACTATTTCAATTTAATTGATTCCTACTTACATGATTAGAATTCCATAATTTTATATAGTTTTCTAAAAGCCATTGCCATGATATATTGTTGAATTTGACGAGAACCACCAACGATTTCTTGAATTCTTGAAATTCCAACATAATCGTGGCTTAGTAGGTTATCACCTAGTCCCGCACCACCCATTAAGTTAGCTGCTTCATAACAGACTTCAGAAGATAAATTCGTTGCTTGGTATTTAAGTTGACTGGCTGCTGTTACCATCGCTTGTTGGATATTTCCAGGAATTGAACCACCATATTTTTCAGTTTTTTCATCAAAAGATTCACAGAATTTTAACATGGCTAATGTTAAATTCGTTGTTTTTGCCCATAAGTCAGCAAGGGTAAAACCAACACCTTGGAATGATAATATTATTTTATCAAATTGTTTCCTTAAATTAACATAGATTCCTGCATGTGTAAGAGCACCCCAACATTGAGCAACTGCTCCGAATGCAATTCCAATTCTTTCTGGGACTAAACCTTCAAAAAGATGTTCTCGCCCCTTTCCTACTCCACCTAAGACATATTCTTTTGGAACTCTGAGATTTACCAATGTTTCTTTACCAAGATAAAGTTTAGGAACCCATGGAATGTAGGCTCTTTGACAATTCCATCCATCCCAAGACGTGTCGATTAAAAATTGGGCCATCGTGTTACCGTTGTTTTGTTCTGCCGCAGCATAGCAAACCGCCCATTTTGCTTTAGGTGCATTGGTATTGAAAATTTTTTCTCCATTAAGGATAAAACTTCCATCTTCTTGTTCATCACAGGTTGTTAATTGATGTACAGCATCAGAACCCCTTTCAGGTTCAGTTATCAAGATACAACCCGGAGCAATACCTGTAACTAAATCTCTCAATGCTTCTACTCTTACTGGAATGTTATCATGATGTTCAGCAATTGGATTAACCGCTAAGACAGTAGCTCCAGCACCCATGGCAAATTGAGTATCAAAGTTATCGATGGCAAGATATCTCAAGAAATCTGCAACTGAACCATAATAATCATATGTAATATCACATGCTTCAAAATTATGGAATCTTGAGATATATCCTTCAGCACCAAAAGTGGGTATCCAATCGTAAACATCTTCGTCAGGTCCATGAGTAATGTTATTTCTTTTTTCAAATTCAAGACAGAAATTTTGAACTTTCTTTAAAAAATCTAGTTGATGAGGTTTCAAGATAGCCATTAAGTTCATATTAACGAAATTATATCGATTTTCCAAGCTTAATTTTCCCATTATTTCGTCGTTTATTGCTTGAGCATATTCAGATTTTGGCATATTTATTACTTCATATTTTTTTTTGCTAATTGAAATTTAAAAATATAATTTTACTAAATGTTCATTCATTCAAAAAGGTTGTTAACAATGTTAGCTAACATTGTTTTTTTAAAAAAAAGCACTACTAAACTTGTTAACAACGTTAACTAATAATTAAAAAAAAAAACTTTTTGCTAAATTATTGTAAATAAACTTATAGCATTTTATATAATTTTCTAAAGGCCATGGACATAATATATTGCTGAATTTGACGGGAACCGCCAACTATTTCTTGAATTCTTGAAATTCCAAGATAATCATGAGTTAACAAGTTATCACCTAGGCCAGCACCACCCATTAAGTTAGCAGCTTCATAACATACTTCAGAAGATAAATTCGTTGCTTGATATTTAAGTTGACTTGCTGAAGCAACCATGGCTTGTTGGATATTTGCTGGAATTGAACCACCAAACTTTTCAGTTTTTTCATCAAAAGCTTCGCAGAATTTCAACATTGCTAATGTCAAATTTGTCGTTTTTGCCCATAAATCAGCAATGGTAAAACCAACACCTTGGAATGTTAATATAACCTTATCAAATTGTTTCCTCAAATTGACATAGATTCCCGCATGTGCAAGAGCACCCCAGCATTGAGCGATAGCACCAAAAGCAATTCCGATTCTTTCAGGGACCAATCCTTCAAAAAGATGTTCTCGACCCTTTCCTACTCCACCCAAGACATATTCCTTTGGAACTCTGAGATTTACCAATGTTTCTTTACCAAGATAGAGTTTAGGAACCCAAGGGATATAAGCTCTTTGACAATTCCAACCATCCCAAGACGTGTTAATTAAAAATTGGGCCATAGTGTTACCGTTATTTTGTTCTGCCGCAGCATAACAAACTGCCCATTTTGATTTAGGTGCATTAGTATTGTAAATTTTTTCACCATTAAGGATAAAACTTCCATCTTCTTGTTCATCGCAGGTTGTTAATTGATGTACAGCATCAGAACCCCTTTCAGGTTCAGTTATTAAGATACAACCAGGGGCAACACCAGTAACTAAATCTCTTAAGGCATCTACTCTTACAGGAATATTTTCATGATGTTCAACGATTGGGTTCACTGCTAAGACAGTAGCTCCAGCACCCATGGCAAATTGAGTATCAAAGTTATCAATGGCAAGATATCTCAAGAAATCTGCAACTGAACCATAGTAGTCGTAAGTAACATCACAAGCTTCAAAATTACGGAATCTTGAGATATATCCTTCAGCACCAAAAGCTGGTATCCAATCGTAAACATCTTCGTTAGGTCCATGTGTAATGTTATTTTTCTTCTCAAATCTCAAGCAGAATTTTTGGACTTTCTTTAAAAAATTAAACTGTTCAGGTTTTAAGATAGTCATTAAATTTGTATTGACAAAACTATACCTGTTTTTCAAGCTTAATTTTTCCATAATCTCGTCGTTAATTGCTTGAGCATATTCAGATTTTGGCATTTTTAGTATTTCTCATATTTTTTTTTGAATTAAATGATAAATAACTATAATTTGCAAAATCAAATTTAACTCAAAAATATTATGAAAAAGGTAAATTTTAGTTTCGATAAATGAACACTTAATATTAACAAATAGTCATCTATTTTTTGAAATCATCATTAAACATAATGAAAAATTTACAATTTGAAGTATTCTATCAATTATCTTTTAATTTCATAGAATTATAATGAATTAAATGGAATTAACAAATTAATTTTCTAAGTCTCTGTGAAAATTTTTTCCCAATTATTAGACCTGTCTCAAATGGACAATTACTTTTGAATTGAACAACGGAAATGAAATTTTCATCAATTCCCACTAAATTTAATATACCAAAATCCTCTAAAGAGATAAGTTCGTTAACTTGATAATTTCCTGTGATGAATCTCCCCTCAAGAAGTCTAATTATTTCAGAAAGAACATGAGGTTGAAGGTATGAAACAATAACCCTACCTGTTTGTGTTAGTAATGCGGAAGAAACTACAAAAGATGAAAAAGTGTGTAATTCTCTGAAGATCATTATTAGATCTTTTTGAATATCCTCTGATACTAATTTTCTACTTTTTTCCAAGATGTTTTCAATATTCTTTTCAAATTCAGTAAACCTTGAAATCTCACCATCAAAATTCTCTATTATGGAAGAATCATACTTTTCAATAAATTGATCCTTGATTTCCATTAATTGATTCCTGAGTTCTACTAAATTATCTGTTCGATCACTAAACAGAGCAAATAACAATTCATCAGAAGCGATTCTTTCGATTTCAAAAATAAATCTAAATACACCCACTTCTATTTCTGAGATCTCAGATGTTTTAAGTGTTTCCTTGACGAATGAAAAAATAGCACTTAGGAAGCTACTTGTTAATTGTACATTAAACACATCTTCATAAGTCTTGTAAAAAATTAGTTCTCCCGTGTTTGCTTTCATCACGAAAATACTTTTAATCATTTTTTTATAGAGTTCTCAGTAATTTGTGAATTTGTTATTCAAATGAAAAATGTTTTTTAATTGTATAATGTATTTAAGATATTAAAATCTAAGTAATGAATAAAAAAGGATCAATGAAGGAACAAAATTTTTTATTAAAATCCATCAAATTTTGACCATTCATCTTCATCATCAAATTCATCATATTCTTCAGCTTCTTCTTCATCACTACCCTCATCCTCAACTTCAGCAGCCTCTTCTTCCTCTACTTCCAATTCATCATCAAAACTTATTGCTTGATCTAAATCCGCTATTGTTGCTTCTGGAGCTACGACCTCTGGTATTGGTTCCTTTATATCTCTCTTCTTTTCTACTAATTTTAAGTAATCACCATGAATTTTAATAGTGATTGGCGTCTCTTCTTGTAAAAGTCTCACGACAACTTCTTCACTACTTGAGGTATCATGTGGCATTCTCATCACGATTGCTCTTGAACCTTCAAAAACACCACTAATTATTTCCACGGTATCACCTACGGATATAAATTCTGTCACGCTTCTTGGAAGGAGTACGTGCTTGAGTTCAGTGAGTTTTATATTTTGGACAATCCTACCTTTAATATGTGGAATGCCTTGAACAGCAATTTGAACGTCTCTTTTTTGAGGAGCTTCAAAAAAGATATAACCGGGCAATAAAGAACTAACAAGCATTGCTTTTATATCTGGAATGGTATCAAGAATACTAAATCTATAGAAAATCTGTTTTAAAATATTTGCCTCTTGATTAATTGTGGTTCGAACAGCAAATAACGTTGTAAAATCCTCTATATCTTCTGTTGATGTTAAATTTTCTATATTAAACTCATTTTCTCCTTCATCATTTTCCATTTTTCATCACTTCTTGCTTATTGAATTTGATTATTTTTAATTTTGTTTTTTTATTCATTGGAAAAATAAGAACATGATAATAATGGGATTTCTATGTTAAAAATTTTACTTTTTTTTATGAATTCCCTTTTGTCTCAATATAAATTAGCAATTAGAAATTCAAGATTAGAAGGAGATATTATTAATATCTAAAATTTGTGGAATTTTATTATTTCTATCAAGCCAAGCTATTTCATGGCGCATGTATCTCCATGTAATTTCACATTTACCGAGGTTATCTTTAGTTTCAGTTTCCCATTCCCATGGATTAATTATCACTAAGTCACCTACTCTAATCCATACTCTTTTTTTTATTTTTCCTCGAATTCGTCCTATTCTATGCTTTCCATCTTCACAAAAAACCTGCATTCTTTCATTTCCATAGATCTCTACCACTCGTCCAAACATCTCTCCCATTTTTTTATTTGGAAATTTAACACGCGTTATTTCAGGAGTGGCATCTTGAGCACCACGTTTTTGTTTTCCTTTCTTTTCAGTTTTTTTTTTCTTTGCCATAATTACTATTCCAATATATATGATTAATTTAATAGTTTACCATTATATCTTGTCGTCTGGCTTATAAGCGCTTTTAATGAATACAATTTTAATTGGCTTATCGGAAGGATTTTTTATGTTATGCATCTCTTTTGGTTCTAATAAAAAAGCACTCCCTTCTGGAGCATCATGTTCTATATCATTGATTATAATGATTCCATCTCCTTCTATGAAATAGAAAGTTTCATCAAGTTCCAGATGGCCATGAGCTTTATCTGCCATAAATTCACCAGGTTTGAGGAAAATAACACCCCAATCTATGCTGGGTCCACGCATTAAATATTTTACACCACTTTCTCCGCCTCTATATTCAAAATCATTTTCATTTACTTTTTTAATAAATCGACACCTATAATCTATTTTAATTAAGATAAAATTATCTAAACATTAAATAAATATAATATTTTAGTATTTAAACCATTTTAATTCTTTTTATTGATAAGAATTATTATAAAGCATTTATAAGAATTTGCATCAATTGTTTTTTATCCGTCTCTCTTGGATTATTTTCCAATGAACTCCCTGTTGTATCCTTTACAATATCATTAAGATGTTCTTTACTAATTCCAACATCAGATAAATGTAATGGAATGTTGATATATTCAAAAATGTCTTTTAATTTTTCAATTGCCCATTCTGCTTGCCCTTTTAATTCTTTAGGTAATACCTTCGAACAACTACCATGATCAGTAAGAATTTTTTGTTTATGAAACAGTCTTGCAATCCAAGAATAAGCTTTTACAACGGTATCTATTTCAATGTTAAATCTCATTACGTGAGGTAAAAGAAGCCCACATATTAGGCCATGAGCAATATCATGTTTTATGCCAATTGGATGGGCAAATCCATGAACTGCTCCAAGTTTACCATTAGCAAATGAAATTGCACCTAATAAACTCCCAAGCATCATCTTTTCTCTTAAACCTATGTTAGATAAATCATCATATACAAGTGGTAAGTTTTCTCCTAACAATTCTATTGATTTTCTCGCAAAAAAATCTGAGATGAAATTTGCACTTTTTGAAACAAGTGATTCTATAGCTTGAACTAACGCATCAGCGCCAGAATATGCAGTGTACTTCTTTGGTAAAGATAAAGTCAATTCAGGATCTAATAACGCTAAATTTGCCCACAATCCACGAATACTCTTTTTTAATCCAGTTTGTTTATTCTTTATGACGGAATTATTTGTAACTTCTGAGCCAGTTCCGGAAGTAGTAGGTATTAAAATAAATGGGAGCGCCGGTTGAATAAATTCTTTGCCTGCAAGATATTCTTCCACGATTCCACCATTAGTCGCGAGCCCTGCGATTCCTTTTGCTGTATCCATGACACTTCCACCACCAATGCCTATTATGATATCACATTTTTTCTCAATAACAATCTCTTTTCCTTGGTTTATAATATGCGTAGTTGGTTCTCTAATTGCTTTATCATATAGTTCTTTTGATATGTTTTTTTCTTCTAATATTTTAATAATTTGTTCTAAATTACCTGCTTTTTTCAAAGAGGATCCTCCAGTAACTAAAAATGCTAGGGGATTTTCTATTTTTTTATATTTTAATATACTTTTTATCTCGGATCCCAATTCGTCAATTCTTCCTGTGCCAAAAATGATTTTGGGTGATATTAAATTAAAATTTATCTCAGTAATTTCCATTCTAACTCATTGGAGCAAAATTATTAGCTTCTATCTATAGATAGATATTTTTTTTGTCTTAAAAAGATTACACCAATTTTCGCATTTCTTGCTTTTTTACGTAAATCTTGATCATTAGATGCCAAAAATATATTCGATCTTTCTTCTTTAAGTTCAGTAGCCTTACGTAATAAAAACTCATCTGTAGTTTCTATTTGATCCTTTATAGAATCATCAATTTCAATATTATATTGATTTTTATTTTTATCAAGATAGATAAGTCCTGACTCTAATTGTTTATAAAATTTAGTAGCTTTTGGTTCTCTCTCTTTTTTTGCTTCTAATTCATCAAAGATTTGTCTATACACAATAAATTTTGTTCTGCCTTCCAAACGTGAATTAATATTCTCAAGGTAGTTAATTTTGAATTGGAAAGGAAGAAAAATAAAATTAGAATCTATTATAACAAGGTTTTCATAATGAATATTTTTAGGGCTCAAAAAACTTGTCGCTCTAATATTTTTTTAGTTAATTTTTCAAAAGCAAAGTTAACGTTTTCACCAGATTTACTTGAAATTTTTATAAAATCAAATAAATTAAAAGCTTCTTGAAAAGATTGAGCATAATCATCATCAACCATTATTTCTTCTGTTAAATCTAACTTTGTTCCAACAAATAACACTGGAAGATCAGGATCACCCTTCCGAACTATATTTATCCATTGCTCTAAATTATCTAACGTTATTGGACGAGTGAGATCAAACATTAAAAGAGCACCTTTAGCCCCCAAAACGTAGCTTTCAAGGAGGAATCTAAACCGCTCTTGACCACCAAAATCCCAAAGTTGTAGGGTTGCGGCATTTCCATCCACTTCAGTTTCTTTTAAAAAAAACTCCACTCCAATTGTCATCTTTGTTTCTGCACTGAATTTGCCTTCAACATATCTATGCAGAAGCGTGGTTTTTCCAACGCCACCTTCCCCCGCTGTTAGAATCTTCAGTATGAACTTTTTCGGCATCGTGTTCCTATATCATATATGTGTTTTCTTTAAACTGAAATATAAGATAATAGATAGTTATTGTTAATATTATTATTAAAATTTTTATATCTTTTATTTCTAGGTATATAATTTCATGTATTTTAATTTATTTTTTTAAAATAAATTAATTTTTACATGCTATCGTATTTTATTCACAGTTTATTATTTAATTTAGAAATGATAGAAGTGATAAATAAATATTTGTTAATCAAAAAAAGTGAGATATAATAACACATATTTTTTAAGGTCAGTTTTATTTAAAAACAAAAACTCAAAAGGATTAGAGTTATTTCACAATTTATTTCTATTGAAGATAAAAATTATTTTATGTTTCGAAATCTTATAAGTAATTAAATATATTTACCGTAATGTATTCAAAAGGTGGAAAAAATTGAAAAAGAAAACTCCAACAGATGAAGAATTAAATAATTTAAATGTTGAAAGCTGGGGTGTTTGGACTAAAGAACAAAGTGTCTTTCCCTGGTCTTATGATGACGCTACTGAAACATGTTATATTTTAGAAGGAGAAGTTGAAGTTACCGATTCAGAAACGGGAGAAAAAATGAGTTTTCAGAAAGGAGATCTTGTACAATTTCCCAAAGGATTAAAATGTGAATGGAATGTAAAAAAACCTGTTAGGAAGTACTATCATTTTGGAGATTTGGATATTTAATTAGAAAATTATTTTCCTTTTTTTTATAATAATTATGAAGTGTTGTTACTCCGCTTTTTTTCTCTGATTAATCCTATTATGCTTTATTAGAGTTTCTCTAATCGATTTAATTTCTGCTCGTGTTTCTATATCAAAATCTTTTAAACCCTCAAGAATCTCTTTTTCATTTGAACCCATACTATAGAGTTCATTAAATTTTACTATTACCTCTTTATGATAGTAAATGTAATGTCTTTCTAGAAAAATAATCAACCATTCTTTATTTGATTGGTACTGTGTTAAATCATACATTTTTTCTTGAATTTTTTTTAATGGCTCCTTTAATTTTCTGGCAACCATTCTATCGTCAATTTTATAATGACTTTTTAAAGTTTTATTTAATTTTTTTGTAAAAAAGAGTGAATTAATATATGAAACCAAAAATGAAAATGCCAATAATAAAATCGTAATAACACATATCCAAATCGTTGCGACAGGATTAACATTTATGAAAAGTAGTGCTATTAACGCTATGGTTAAAAAGATTATTGTAATTATATGTTGTCTAAATTTTTTAATGAGTATTATGTATTTTTTTGGCATTTAATTAATCAAGTCCATTATATTTTTTTATGATTAAATGATATTAATTATTAAATAAATAAAAATTATTAGATAAGTAAAGTTAATGGTATGCGACCATCTAGCTGCACTATCTATTCTGAGTTCGGATGTTATCAGGTAGATCCTAGCTTACCATGACCGTAAACGTATTTACAGTTTGTCATTTCCCACTGATCGCAACAGCAGTACTATTGACAACGTAAGCAAGTTTAACTTCCAGAGATATGGCGATATGCCACAGCATCATGGTCATTAATACCAATTCAAATCCGTTCATAAGATCGGTAATTTGAAATTCGAATTCCTACTTATGTGGATAAATTATAATAACTCTAATTATTTTTAATAATTAAATTTTATTATATTTATTCGTCTCGTGAAGTAAACCGTTAAATTTAAATAATATTCAAGTGAATCATTAAGAATGATCTTTCAGATATTGCTACGTAATGTACCAGACTTTCAATATATAATCAATGCTATAATTGCAATACTAGGAAGATCATTAGATATAATTAGCACGAGATATGTTTCAAAAGAATTAAAATTAGAAACAAATAAATTTGCAAGACGTCTTGGATGGCCAGGAGCAATTTTGATTCAGATACCTTTAATCATATTAGGATCACTTGATTTTTATTTAGCCTTGTTTTTATTCGTTTGGAGTTTCTATCTTTTTGCCAATAACTTAGAGGGAAGTTGGTATGTAAAACAAGTGGGAGAAGAGCAATATAAGAATGAATTGAAAGATCAATTAAATCAATCAAAAACACTAAAAATAATTTTAGGTGAAATTTCCTCTCTATTAACTTATACCATCTCAGGTATATTAATATTAATCTTTATCTTTGTTTTTAATGATTTTATTGGTGTTGTTTTCATATGTAGTGCATTAATTTTTCAAGGAATAGTAGGAACGATTAGATCAATAAAATATCTCTTTGAATTAAAAAAAGAAAAAACTTTAGAAGAAAATTAATAAAAAAATAAAAGATCATTCTTTTAATCTTTTCAAATTACTAGAATGTTGATTGATACCTCTAATAACTATCACTATAGAAAGACCTGTTATAAATGATATAAGAATAGTACCGCCTATCAAGACAATGTAAGTCGAAGGAATAGGGATGAGGAATTCAAATGTCTGCGAATAAAATTGCGTGTTGTTGGCATAATCTCTAGTGATGATTGTAAATTCATAGAAGCCCGGCATCATTTTATTCAATAAGACTTGCAGCAAGGTGTTGTTTTCATACAATGTATTTCTTGATATATCATAGGTGTAGGTTCCACTTATTTTATCTTGAATTAAAACAATGGCACTTTCAATTCCCGAGCGGTTATCTGAGGCAAAAATATCGAAACAAATGTTGTCTAAAGTCGTGGGATTAATTTTATCACAAAACACGCTTGAAATAACGGGCTTGATATTGTCTTCTTTGGTCGTGAAGTTAAAATGGGAAGGAATTAAATTATGACCTGTAATCGTCACGTTATATTTTTCATTGGCGTTCGGATAGACGCGAAATTTTGCTATGCCATTTATATCCGCGTATACAGTGTTATATTTCCCATCTTCCGTCGTTAGATGGATTCTCGCATGAGGAACTATATTGTTTCGTGTATCTCTGATGGTTATTGAGACTAACTGACCTTCATAAATGTCCCCTGTAAATGGATTTGAAGCATTTACGGGTTTGTTCGTGTAGATGTCAACTTCGGGATCACCTAAAAGGCAATAGGTCAAGACATTCTTTCTTTGATATCCTAAACTCATCGATGATATTGTCTGGGCAAAGATATCGGAATTTACGTAATCTAGTTTGGAATCATACAGGGTTTTACCTTGTTGGTAAATTTTATCTTCAAAAAATTTCTCCCAGAATAATTTCGCATTAGCTCTATTTAAAAATTCGAAATCAAAATCATCTACAATATACCATGTAACGCGTAATGCCCCAATATAACCAATAGCACCAGAGTTAGTCGCTTTGATTAATATTTCTCCTATGTTCTGATCAGTATCATCATAAGCTGAAGTTGTACAAGCATCAGCATAGATCAATGAAGGCATATCAGCATTAGAACTAGATGATGCTTGAGTATCTGTGTATATACTAAAACCTACACCACGGCTACTATATAATCCAGTATCACCATGACCCGCAAACATGATCGTTGAGTAACCACTGTTAAATTCATTGTTAAATTCAGAAGCATCACTAATTTCGTCTACAGTATCTGATGGATCTACTGAAGTATTCACTGAAAAATAAGTTGATCTATATAAATGAGTAAAATTCATTTCAGGTTCGACATAATTTTTCCAGATATATTCTGTCAAACGAGCCTCATCTTCACCATCGGGACTTGCTTCAATAACAGTATCTGAGATTACTCCTGCTAATAACATGTTATTCATCCAATCATCAATATATGGATCTGACTCGTATTTTATGGTCTTATTGACCATCTGTTGTAATTCGATATAATTGCTAGCTGGCAAGCGTCCAACATACACTTCAGGGATCCAATTAATTTCATCTATTCCAAATGCATTATATATTGGTGATTCACCAAAATTATTGTCATTATCATCATCCCACGTGCCCGTCAAGTCGGCATAATAAAAATCCGTAGGTTTGTAAACCCTATCACCATGTTCTGGGTGAGGTCCGTTAGGAGCATCGTCAACATCTGGATTATAAACATATCTTATTGGAATGAGACTATTTTCTGCATCTCCCACTAATAAGACCCATCGAATCCCTTCTTTTTCATAGTATTCCTTTATCATGTTTCGAATTCGTTCTGGATCGTCTCTCCCAGGGTATGATGAGAAATTGCTCAATATGATGGTCTTAACTCCTTTTTGGTTCTTCCAGTCCCGTAATGGAATGGTTGCATTGATAAAATTCTCATCATCGGGAGTTATGATTATCATTTCAACATCATGGTCATACCAAGTTTCATTTAAATCAGTAAAATTAAATTCAGGTATTAATGACGGATTTAAATCAGAAATGTAACCTGATGTTTTTAATATTTCAGAATTATTAAAGTTCTTAAAAGTTATTGCGTTAAGGTTTATGATTAAAATATAAGTTGGGAAAACAAGGAAAATAATAAATGAGAGATATATAATTCTTTTTAAGAGAAGCGACTTCATGAGAATACCGTAATTTACTTTTAAAATGCTTATTTAATTATGTATTTTATATAAAATTATAAATAAGAATGTAATTATTATATAAAAAAACATTTCAAATTTTAATGCCATTACGATATAATACTTGCCCTCATTGTAATAAAAGAATTACTTTTAAAATTGAGAAAGAAGATATTGACCATTCACTATATCCCGCTCCTTTCTATTTATTTCATAAAGAGGATTCATGTAATAAAATTTCAACTTTTTATGTAGATAGTTTATTACGGGTGTCATATAAAGAGCTTGAGAAAAAAAAATCGAAAGTAGGAAGTAAAATCAAACTAATCGAAACTATTTAAAGGATATAATAAATCTTATTATTATTAATTAATTTAATTAATCAAATTTTCTTAATTTTAAATTAGGAACTTAGTGTAAATCTAAGTACCATCAATGAAAAATTCACATTAATTTTTAGATCATGAAACATAATTTAGAAGACGTTACTGGTATTGGAAAAGCAACAGCCGAGCGGTTAAAAAAAGCTGGTATTAATTCTGTTGAAAAGTTAGTATCAATAGAATTAGATCAATTATTACAAGTAAAAGGTATTGGAGAGTCTACAGCGAAAAGTCTTAAGGAAAAAGCTGAAAATTATTTAAAAGGATTAAGTGAACCTGCTTCTGAAGGTGGTTCAATTAGCAAACCAAAGGTCGAAAAGCAGAAAGCTACCCTTATAAAAGAAGAAAAAGAAGTTGTTGAAAAAGACCAAGTAAAAAAGGGAGGTGCTGCAATTATTAAAGGTTCAACTAAAAAAATAGTTCAGAAACAAGCAGAATGCAATATTGGATTAGTGGGACATGTAGATCATGGAAAAACAACCTTGGTGAAGGCATTAACAGGAGATTGGACAGATAGACACTCTGAGGAGCAAGAACGTGGAATATCTATAAAATTAGGATATTCAAACGCAACGATATTATATTGTCCCGAATGTGATAGCTACATGACAGCATATATGGTTGAAAAAGAAAGGAATAAGGGTCAACCCAAATATAATTGTCCCATGTGTAAAAAAAATTTGGAATTTAAGCGAAATATTTCATTTGTAGACGCTCCAGGTCATGAGATATTAATGGCTACCATGTTAAGTGGAGCTTCATTGATGGATGGAGCTTGTTTATTAATTGCCGCAGATGAAAAATGCCCACAACCTCAAACCAGAGAACATTTAGCAGCTTTAAATATAGCTGGAATTCAAAACATCATTATCATACAAAATAAAATTGACGCCGTTTCAAAAGAACAAGCATTAGAGAACTATAATCAAATTAAAAAATTTGTTAAAGGAACTGTGGCAGAAAATGCACCAGTTATCCCTATTTCAGCAGTTTTTAGTGCTAACTTGGATCTAATTGTAAGAGGTTTTGAAGAAATCATAGCGTCTCCTGAATTAAATGAAAATGATGATTTTGAATTTTTAATTGCACGATCTTTCGATATTAATCGTCCTGGAAAAAAAATTGATGAATTAAAAGGTGGAGTTATTGGAGGTTCAGTTTTAAAGGGGAAAGTTAAAATTGGAGACCAAATCGAAATTAAACCCGGACTTCACATCAAAAATGAGTATAAACCTATAAATTCAACTGTAGTAAGTATTAATCAAGGAAATATTCAATTAACAGAAGCAAAACCTGGTGGACTTATCGGTCTGGGTACACTTCTTGATCCCACTTTAACAAAGGGAGATTCTTTGATTGGTCACTTAGTCGGAAAAGTTGGAACGCTTCCAAATATAATTTCAGAAATTGAACTGGAAGTTAATTTACTTGATCGTGTCGTAGGTTCAGAAAATCAAATAAAAATTTATGATCTTAAACATAATGAAAAATTACTATTAGTTGTTGGTACAGAAAAAACAGCAGGAACAGTAACCAAGATATTAAAGAATTCATATATCCTAAAATTAAATCCACCAATTTGTCCCGCAGAGAATTTCATTTTTGCAATCTCTCGAATCATTAATCGTCGTTATCGTTTAATAGGTTATGGTATAAGAGTTAATCATGAAAGGTAGATTTGATGCAATTCATGATTTAAATTTAAAAACATCTAAGAAGAATAAGAAAGAAAGATTTCTCGAATTTTTCCTTTGACTAAATTTATACCCCGAGTTTCAAATATTTTTTGTAATTCCTGAATGACCTTTTCATCAGAATTACTATTACTTGATTTCATTATTGAAAATTTTGTTTCATACAAGATCAAGAATTCTTCTATTTTTGAGAGGAAATGCAAAATTATTTCAATTTCCATCTCGCTTGATAAATCTGTTTGATTTTTTACTTCTTTAAATTCATAAAAAATTTCATTCATTAATCTTTTTTTTTCTAAAAACTCAATGAAATTTTCCACATTATCAATAAAAATGACTATCAAACGTAATTATTGCCTTTTTTTTTTATTTTTATAAAATTTGTAGCCTAAAGCCAATACAGATAAATTTATCAATCCAAATATGAGAATCCATAGAGGAAAATGAACAATACTCGTTTTGATATAATTAACATCAGCATAAGAATTGATTGTATACTCTCCTTGATATATTCCGAACATGTAAATTTGAATGAGATATTCACCATTTGGAACGTTGTCTATAATAAATTCTGCGTTAATATCTGTGCTTTGAGTTGATATTGGTTGAATTCTATTGTTTGAAATATAGGTACCAAAAGGCTTACCATAATAATTAACTACTACATCTAATCCAACCAATGGCATGCCAATATTATCTAGGATTCTCACGGTCAAGTTTTCAGTAGCACTGTATTTTATAATGAATGGACAAATTTCATTTTTAATGAGAAAAGGTAGCGTAATATTGATACCCCTACTTTCCCGGTCATTATCAGTTAGAAATGTAGGTTCATCCTCCCAATCAGAAACATTGGCATCTGAATATAACAAGTTTCTTTTAAAAGGTGAATCGAATAATATTGAAGTTGCTAAAACTTGCTCAGAAGTAATGGTTCTTTCGAAGATTTCAAGATCATAAATACAAATATGCTCAGGTCCAGAAGAGATTGTTGGAAGATAAATTCTTTCCCTTATATTATTTCCACCAACAAGTCTATCAATAGCCCAGGTATTTTCAACAGGATTTATGAATTTAACTGTAAAAATGGCAGTAAAATTTAATAAAACACGTGTATTGTTTCCTTGTATTAGATCTGTATGGATAGATTTATCCAGATTTAAGTGATCTGCTATATCATTAATTGTTTCTCCTATTTCGATGGTATGATTACTTAATAATTCTTTATCTGGAAGATTTAATGTCAAATTAGCTTTAATTTTATCATCACCTAATATAATTTGATCTATATTAGCTCCAAACTTATAACAGAGTAAATTTAGTTTATATTCAAATTTTCTTTCAAAAGATTGTTCCTGTTCAGTTATGGGAATATTACCTTCATAATGACGATCTAAATTCCAATTATCAACTGAAATATTGTAGTCCCATATAATATTTATGTAAAAATTGGGAGGCGGACTTCCCATGAAATAATTTTCATAATTAAAATATAGGAAATTATTTTCATCTATTGAATAGTTGACTTCATCAACTTTTATGGGAGACCCCGATGCTCCTGCCTCCTTTACATACAATTCAGATAAATGACAAGGTGCTAAGCGTGGACCATAAATAATATACCCTTCTGAATTGGGGACGCTCGAAACATACGTGATATTCAATGTCTCATTTAATTGAACAGTAATGATCTCTCTTTTAACAATATCAGGATTGATGTTATCATGAATCGCAGGTTCTAGAGTATTTATGAACTCCATTCCAGTTAATGTCATGTTAAGAGCAGAATTATTATAATCATCGAAAAGTAAAGGATATTTGGGATTATAAAGATAAAAACCTAATTCTAAATCAGAAAATTCCATGTCATTTACCGTGATATTCCCAAGTCCATTGTCATACGCATAAATAATGGGCTCGTAATCTTTTTTTTGAAATATTTGAGTTTTTGGGAGAATAATCCCACCATTTTCGGGATTTGTATCAAACAATAAAGAATTATTAATATTGATGAAAAAAATAGGTAATGATAAATTAATAACTAAGATAATTACAAATATTTTTGCTGATTTTGACCCGGTCATTTTAGTTTGATAAGTTTAACTTTAAATGAATGTAGAGCTAATTTAATTAAATAATATTTTTTTAGTTTTATTTTTTATTAATTTATCATTTATCAAGTATTTTTATCTAATTCCTTTATTATATTTTCACTTATTAAGTAAGGAGAAATAAATTTTTAAGAAATTTATCATTCACTCTTTAATATAAAAACATTATATAGTACTTTTTTTATTAATTGATATAAATGACCCAAAACGTAAATCGTGAAAAATTTTTAAAAGATCTTGATAATTCCGTAGATCAATTTATAGACGGTTCATTTAATAAAGTAATTACTATTTCTCATAATGATGCTGATGGAATTAGTTGTCTACATCTAATGCAGAACTTGCTATATAAAATGAATATTGATTATGATTATTTTATTTATAATAGGTCGGTTTCCTGGGCCAATTATCTCAACGGGATCTTATCAAAAAGGCAATCGAATAAGACTGCTTATATATTTACAGATGTAGGATCAAACCTTACTGAATTGATTCCAATTATAAATAAAAGAGAAGATCACTTTTTCATTCTTGATCATCATGAATTAGACATTGATATTAATGAGTGTCAAATCCCTGAAAATCTGCATTTTGTCAATCCAACTATTTATGGTTTTGATGGTCTTGAACACATAGCAGGTGCCACCATAGCATACATGTTTGCTAAAAAGATATACCCCTCGATGATCAAGCAAGGTTGGTTGGCAATAATTGGAATTGCAGGGGACTCACTTACATCAATGAATAATTTAAAATCTTTCAATAAAGAAATATATCAAGAAATCTTGGATGAAGAGATTTTCGAAAATAGAGAAGGGATAATTTTGTACGGAGCAATGTTTGATTCTATAAAGAATGGTTTGAAATTTAGTATTCTTCCCTATGTTAAACAACTTGGTGGTGAAGATGATCAAGCCATAAAATTGTTTTTATCAAACCTAAAAATAAATCCACGTAAAAAAGTATATGATCTAGATGATTCTGAAATCTTAAAAATACAAGAAGAAACGGAAACTAATAAGGGAGAATATGCATATTTGCATCAAAAACAAGGAATGCTTCAATTTGCATTTGAACATGCCCTCTTATTAAATATTCTATGCTTTAAAAATATAAGTGCTGCATTATCAATCATTCAATTGACAAAAGCGACTCGTTATGCTAAGGATTTATATTATGAGTATATTGGAAACCTTGCAAAAAATATGAAAACACTTTCAACAGAATTACCACGCTATGAAACAAAAAAAGCAATCTTTGTTGATGTAATGGGAAAAATACCTCCAAGTAGTTGGTCGGATACAGCTAGTTTTAGTTCTGTAAATGAACTTTTAGATCCATATAAAATTTTAATTTTGGGTGGAGAAGAAAAAAAGTCAAGAACTATTAAGCTGAGTATTCGTTGTTCAAAAAAATATATTGAAAAAAATAATGGTTTTGGCGTTAATTCTATCATAAGTAGAATTAAATCTGAATATGGAGGAATGGGAGGGGGACATAAACTGGCAGGAGGAATAAGATTATCTAAACCTTCTTATAATCTTCTCAAATCTAATATTGATAATTTATTTTAAAATTAATGTGAATTTGAAAAATGAAATGACATTTCAACAAAAAATGAAATGATAAAAAAAATGGTTTGATATTTTTTTTATATGACAAGTCTATCATTAAAAATACTTTTTTTAAACTTGTTTTATTACTATATAAAATTAAACATTTAAAATAATTCGTTAATTTTTATTTAAAATTGAAAAAGAAATGAAAAGATGCCAATAATAAATGTAAACGATATTAATATTTATCATGAAGTGCATGGAGAGGGATTTCCCCTAGTCATGATAATGGGACAATCTGGAAATGTTGATTGGTGGGATCCTAGCTTAATAGATATACTATCAAAGAATTTTAAGACAATAATATTTGATAATAGAGGTGTAGGACAAACTAATGATATGGATGAGGATTATACATTTAAAACATTGGCAGATGACACGATAGGTTTAATGGATGCTTTGAATATTAAACAAGCACATGTATTTGGTCTATCGATGGGTGGACAGATTGCTCAAGAGATTGCTATTAGTTATCCAAATAGAGTTAAAAAACTTATTCTCTGCTCGACAATGTGTGGTGGTTATCAAGCAGTTATTCCTTCTAGGGAAGTAATTGAAAAAGTGTTAAAAGGAGTATCTGATCCGGAGGAAATAGCTTCGCTTGTATTTACCAAGAAATTTATAGAAAATAACCCCATTGAGTTAGAAAAGATTATACAAATAGTAAAGAAAACCCCCATTTCTAGAGAATCTGCACTCCGTCAGGATAAAGCGGGAAAAAGGTTTAAATCCTTTAAAAGGCTTAAAATGATTAAAAATACAACATTAATAATGCATGGCAAGAAAGATATTTTAGTTGTACCCGAAAATGGAGAACTCTTAGAAAATTCAATACCTAATGCAAAACTTGTTTATTTTAAACATAGTGCCCATTCGATATATGCAGAAGAACCTGAATTATTTATAAAAATCCTTCTAGAATTCCTTAAGGAAATTTAGTCGATAAAATGCATTTAGAAGGATAAATAGAATTTCTTTTTTAAAATAGATTTTTTTAAGTTTCTCTATTCACTTAAAGGATACATTTTCCTCCGATTGCATACTAAACCTCCAAAATAGCCTGCAACACAGAAAGTCAGAATAATAAATGGCACAATAAGTAAATGTAATAGTATCATTTCATTAATTAAAACCACAATTAAAACGAAAATTTTTACTTTAGAATGTTTAAAAACTGATTTTCATTTAATTGTTGGGTAAAATTAAACTCAATTATCTTTTTAGAAGTTTTTAAGCCAGAGATGATCTTTATTTGATGTGATGATATTTTGAATTTTTTTCTTAGAAAATTTACTAATTCTTTATTAGCTTTATTTTGAATCGCTCTTGAACGAACATAAATAGTAATACTTTCTGATTCTATCATAATATCTTGCTTTTTAGAATTTGGTTTAACTTGAACATGCAAAATGAATGAATTATCGTCTTTTTTTTCAATATATTTTGGCATCGTTAAAATTATATCCAAATAATGTTAATGTTAACTACCTATTTTTTTCATCGTTCCACATCGGAGACATATGATGAAATGAGTCATTCCTTCATCAGCTCTTCGTGTTTGTCTTGTTTCTAATTGTGCTTTATCATAACCACATTTACGGCATTTAAAATCTTTTATCGTGCTTCTCAGATTTTCTTCTTTCCATTCCATTATCTCAGATGAAGATGTTATTTCTTCCATTAATGAATGTTCGATTTTCGTCTTTAATTTATATACATCTTCTTCTTTTTGAAACTCTTTAGTAAAACCACATTTACATTTAAGAACTTTTGTCTCACATATTCCCTTACCGGACGTAGAAGGAAGCATCATCCCGCCGCATTCGTCGCAAAATTCTACCATTATTTGCACGTTTAAAATAATTTATAAAAATAAATTTAGTAAATATAGAAAAAACTCATACAAAAATTTTTGTTTATTAATTAATACCTTAATCCACATAATAATGCACAAAATATTACTCCTGCAACTAGATCAGCTGTAGTGCCTGGATTTAATTTCCCTTGTCGTTTATGTAATGTTAAATCTAATTTCTTTGTAAGTTCTAATCCCTCTTTAGATATGATCCCGCCAACATTAATAATTTCACATGCTTTTTCTGAAACCATTATTGCATGATCTAATCCAGATTTTTTAATTATGAGTGTGTCGTGATGCTTTGCCAAGATTTTTAGGAATGTATTTACCGTAGCAATGTTTATATCACTTGTCTGCTTGAATGTATTAAAATAGTATGGTAATCCTTCATTTAAAATAATATTAAATCCTGTAGAGTATTCATGACTAATTAAATCAAGGTCTTTTGAAAATTCAAAGATTTTTTTTAAATTCATCCTATCAATTTTGAGATTTTTGATAGAATTCTCATCATTAATGTCATACTTATCAACCTTTCCTAATCCTCCTGGATCACATTTTCTAATTGCTTCATATAGATTTATACTATCTTCAATTGTGGTGTTATCAATTATGTTTTTTATTGAAATTATAAAAAATTCAAAAGACTTCTTGTTTTTTTTGAGGCAAATCGTTGCTGCTGCTACAAGAGGCGCCAATATTAAAATATGACCAAGTATCACGTTTCCTCCTTTTTGCCATTTCATGAATTGTTCTGCTGCATCCTTGAAAAAAACTCCTAATTGAATATTTTTATATATTTCATTGTTTAGATTATGATCATAAAAAATTCTTTCACACATTTCCTTAAAATTAGGTTGAATTGCTGTTATTCCTGCTAAAAAATGTTCGAATCGCGTATCAACAAAATCTTGATTGCGATGTACATTACCAGGTTTTGGATACCCTGATAATTCTAATAAACTTGCTAAATTTGCACACCGTAAAATGTCCTCAATAGAATCGATTAAGAGAACCTTATCTTTCAATGTCACAATTAAATTAAAGGAGATAATATATATAAAAGATTTATTTAAATAAAGAGATTAATAATATGATAATTCAAGCATTTTCTTCTCTTTGACAATATATCCTTGCTTGTCAGGATTTATGAGCGATATTGCTCTATAGTCACTATCTATACCTTTTTTGTATAAATATTTCTTAATCCTAAGTTTTATTGCTCTTTTTGATAATTTTTTTGGCATTTGAATTTCGATATTTGTACCATTTAATGTAATTTGAAGTTTTGGTAAAGCTTCTGCTATGAACCTTGTTAATCCCTCAATTAATTCATTTCCACTAAATCCTTTTTTATAATTTAATTCATTAGCCTCTATAATTATTGTCCTGTTACTTTCATTACTCATTGTTTTATCACAAGAAAAAAAATTGTACATGTTATAAATTTTTTATGATTTTATCACGAACTCGCCAACGATTTACAGTCACTCTTATTTTAACATTTTAAGATATATTTTTTTTAAATGTATCCTATTATAATTAAAAAATAAATGGTGAATAAAATTGGTTGATTATGTTAATCTGAATTATGAACCAAATGAAAATGATCTCATTGCAATGTATTATGTTGAAAAAGCTCCAGAGTGCAAGGATTTAGAGCATGCCTCTGAGGAAATCGCAAAAGAGAGTTCAATTGGTACTTGGACGGATATTTCTACGCTTTCAGCAGATATCGCAAAGAAACTTAAACCATCTGTTTTTCATATAAATCCTAAAAATCAAATCATTCAAATTGCCTATACAAAAGATTTATTTGAAGCTGATAACATGTCTCAAATATTAAGCGCTATAGCTGGAAATATTTATGGAATGAAAATCATTAATAAATTACGATTGTTAGATATATCTTTTCCACGAGATATTGTTAATGCTTATAAAGGACCTATATTTGGAATTGATGGTATTAGAAAATTGATAAAAATTAATGATAGACCTCTTCTTGGTACAATCGTAAAACCAAAAGTTGGACTTAATGAAAATGAGCATGCCAAAGTATGTGGAGATGCTTGGAGTGGTGGTTTAGATATAGTTAAAGATGATGAAAATTTAACAAGTATGGCTTTTAATCAATTTGAAAAAAGAATTGAAGAAACACTAAAAGAAAGAAACAAAATTGAAAATGAAACTGGTGATAAAAAGATATATATGCCTAATATCACTGCTAAATTAAGCGTTATGAAACAAAGAGCAGACTTTGTTGTCAAGCACGGAGGAGAATATGTGATGGTGGATATAGTGACAGTAGGATTTTCTGCTTTACAAGAAATTCGTGATTATTTAGAAGATAAAAATGTTGTCATTCACGCCCACAGGGCAATGCATGCGGCATTCACCCGAGATAAAACACATGGGATGACAATGTTAGCTCTAGCAAAGATTATGAGGCTAATTGGAATGGATCAACTGCACACGGGAACTATAATAGGAAAAATGGAAGGTCCAAAGAAAGAAGTCGTTGAAATGAATGAAGTAATAACTAAAGAAAGAGTCAATGGTAATAATATTTCTACTCTTGATCAAGATTGGGGTGATATTAAACCAATATTACCCGTGGCTTCAGGTGGATTAAGCCCATTACATGTTCCAGATTTAATTAAAATTCTTGGAAAAGATATTGTCCTTCAATTTGGTGGGGGATGTCATGGTCATCCTGGTGGAACAATAAAAGGAGCAAAAGCAATAAGACAAGCTGTAGATGCTGTATTGAATGAAACACCTCTCATTGAACATGCTAAATATAACTTAGAACTTAAACAAGCTATTGAAAAATGGGCTTAAATTAATTAATCCTTTTCTTTTAATTCAGGGTATAACTTTTCAAAATAATTTTGCACGTGACTTGAAGCAAATATTCCCGCTTCTGTAATAAGGCCATCTATGTATCGTCTACTTACGGTTTCAAAAGCAGGATTTAAAATTTTCAATTGTTTATGCTTATTATCCCATATCTCTTCAGCTTCTCTCATTTCTATTCTTTCTAAGATTCCAAAAGATGTTTTTGGATTATATTTTAATAGAGGTGAAGCAACATAAAATGGAACGTGTTCCTCGTGTGCAACAAGCGCTAATAATCTAGAACCGATTTTATTGAGTACCGTACCTTCTGAAGTAATACTATCAGCACCAATTAGAATTAGATTCACATCCATCGCATTTACGGCCCATCGCATGGCACTATCGACAACATGAATTACTTCAATACCAGCATCTAATAGTTCATTTGCAGTTTTTCTACCTTGAAATCTTGGTCGAGTCTCAGTTTGGATTACTTTAAAATTGTTTTTTCCTTGCTTTTTTGCTTCTAAAAGAATAGCTGTAACTAGAGATGAATGACAATGTGTCATGACGACAAATTCTTTATTTCCCTTTAAATCAGGAATCCTCCTTGCTCCAATTTCTGCAATTTTTTTTCTTGAATTGATTAACATCTCTTGATAAATTGTTTTAAAATTCTCAATATTAGTTGGAACATCTTCCACGCAAATGGTATCTAAACATTCTCTTAAGTTATTCATTATAAAAGTCAACCCATTTCTCATAGCAGGTTCAGTATCGCGAGTTTTTACCAAAATGTTCTTAGCCTCAATTAGTTTATCATGACAATCATCAACATTTTTACATTTAAGTCGTTTAGCATAATCGCTCAAAAAAGTTATAGCACTAAGTGCAACATTCATTGCTCCTTGGATTTCAAGTGATATTATTCTCAAAGCATCTTTTTTTAATTGATCCATTATTTAACATACCTTCTTTTTTTAAAGATATATGAAAATTACTTTATATAAAATTTAATATT
The DNA here is from genome assembly GCA_048938445.1 of Promethearchaeota archaeon. GTDB lineage: Archaea > Asgardarchaeota > Lokiarchaeia > Sigyniarchaeales > SOKP01 > FT1-020. The sequence continues at coordinate 41,237 of JBHLME010000002.1, forward strand.
ATTTGCAAATTATTTTACTTCAAAGTTATCATTGGAACTATTATCATCAATCTTATAATCCTTAGAATCAACAATTATATAAAATTGTCCTATATAATTACATTCCTTGCATTCGAACATGTCAGGAGCAAGCCAACCACTAACATTTACTGCTGGATGTAATGTGGGTTTCTTACATTTTGGACATAGTCTGATTTTGGTCATGGGATTATATCCTACACATTTTTAATCTGAGTTAATTATATGTGATATTTTATATTTCACGAGTAAGAATAGAACAAACTTCTCTTTTCAATAAACTTTACCACTATAACAATTAATTATTAATCTCTATAAATATAAAAAATATATAGAAAGATTCACAAATAAGATACTCCTCTAAAATATCTTTGAATATAATGATAGACTTAGATTTGCAAAGAAAAAGCTTACCTGAAGAGCCAGGAGTTTATTTCTTTAAAGATAAAAATAAGAAAGTAATTTATGTGGGTAAAGCAATAAATTTGAAGAAAAGAGTATCATCTTATTTTGTAAAATCGAGCTATAATGACCCTTATTATGAAGAGAAAATTAAATTTTTGGTAGAACAGATTGATTCAATTGAGTATTTTGTTACACAAACCGAAAAAGAAGCAAGCATATTAGAAAATATCCAAATTAAAAAGAATATGCCTCGATTTAACGTTCGAATGCGAGATTCAAAAACCTATCCATGGATCTGTATTTTTTATTCTGAAGAATATCCCCGAATTCAAATTATTCGAGGTCCTGAAAAATACTCCCAAAAAAACATGTTTTTAGGCCCTTATACTGATAAAAAGGAAATTTCAAGGATCTTACGTGATTTACGAAAAATTTTTCCTTATTGTTCCTGTAAGAAAAAAGTAAAAAAAAAGAGAAGAGCCTGCCTTTATTACCAGTTAAAATTATGCCCTGGTCCTTGTATAGATGCTATCGGTAAAGAAGAATATTTAGAAAACATCTCTCAAATAGTATTATTTTTAAAGGGTGATACTGAAGGACTTAAAAAAGAAATTAAAGAAAAAATGGAAAGGGCAGCTCAACAACAGAATTATGAAGCAGCAGCATTTTGGAGGGATAAGTTAGAAGCAATTGATCGGTCTACTTCAAATCAAAATGTCTTACTTAATGGAAATGATAATAAAGACATTATAGGATTCTTCACTGACAATGAACAAAAATATGTTGCATTAGTAATCATCCATATTCGTGATGGAAAAATCTCAAGTAAGAGTCCATTCACGTTAGATTTAAGAGAAAAATTAATTCTCAAGGAAGAATTACTATCTTCATTATTGGAACAATATTATCAAGGTAACAAATTGAACTTTCCCGATATTATTATCATTCCTGAACTATTTAAAGGACTCGATACATTTGAAGAAATTATGAGAGACATCAAACCGACCATTGTAGTGCGAAAACCTTTAGATAATGAAGAAGGTCTATTAAAAATAGCCAGTAAAAATGCTAAAGTAATGGTCAATCAGGAAATACAAATGGAAGAAATAAGAAAAAAGGAAGATAATCAAATTTTAAAAGCTTTGGAAGCAGCAAAAGAATTGTTAAATTTACCAAAAATCCCCCGTATCATTGAAGGATTTGATATTTCGAATATTGAAGGGGGAGATGCTACAGGTTCCATGGTATATTTTCTTGAAGGAAAACCATATACTAAATATTATCGCCACTTTAAAATTAAAACTAAAACTACCCCCGATGATGTGGCCATGATGAAAGAAGTCATAAGAAGAAGATATAACATGTTATTAGAAAGAGGTTATGAATTGCCTGATTTGATTTTAATTGATGGTGGAAAGGGTCAATTAAATGGTAGTGTTTCAGTTTTAAAAGAGTTAGGTCTTGAAATTCCGGTAATTGGCCTAGCAAAAAAATTTGAAGAAATTTTTATTCCGAACAAGAAAGATCCTATAATATTGCCTCGAAACTCCCCTTTATTGAGAATATTTCAACGGGTTAGGGATGAGGCTCACAGATTTGCCATTAGATTGCATAAAATTCAAAGAGAAAAAAGAATAACAGGATCAATTCTAGACGAAATTAAGGGGGTAGGTCCTGCAACCAGAAACAAATTATTAGAGAAATTTGGAGATATTGATGGCATAAAAAATGCATCATTAGAACAATTAATTAAAGTTGTCGGGGAAAAATTAGCGCTTATAATTGAGAAAAGCTTAAAAAAAAAACAAATTTCTCGATAAAATTAAAAATTATTCTCCCCAATCTTCATCTACCATTTCAGAAATTTCTGCTTTTGCCACGTCCCCCTCTATTTTTATAATTTCCAGATCTACTCCGCAATCAGAACATGGAATGACTTCTCCCTCTATAGTTCCATTTTCTAATTCAAACTCGAAGAAGCAGGAAGGACATTCACACTTGACCATTTTATTCATTACCTTCGTTTTATTTATTATAAGAATGAATAGAAGAACATTTCATTTAAAATAAAATTTTCGAAATAGATATTTAAGCACTATTTTCAATAATTTATTAAGAAAAAAAAGAATTAAATTAAATCTTGGTTCTTGACTCGTGAGAATATTGCAATTAAAATCATGATTAAACCTAATACAATGAAAGCAAGATTTAAACTGGATTCCACGAGAAAACCTGCCAAAGGAAATAATATGGCTTTTATAAGAGTCGATATCATATTAATTGTGCTGAGAACAGTTGCTCTATTTTCAGTTTCAATTAGCGTATTTATACTTTTTGTGTGAATCAAACTTCTTGAAATACCAAATCCAACTATCATCATGAAAAGTATTATCATCATAAAAGATATTTGTAATATTGATAATAGTATGAAAGATATTCCTGGAATCAACGTAAATATCAAAAGCAATTTTTTTCTATTTCCCACATGATCATATAACTTTGGGACAAGGTTCATGAATACAACTTGCATGAAAGTTAATAACGTGGTTACAAATCCTAAAAAAGCAACTAATACTCCAAATCCTTCCAAATATGGTTGATATGTCCAAAATACTATGAATATTAGGCCTTCAGCTAAGACCTGATCGAATGCTAGAGTTCTGAGACTCTTCTTTTTCTTGAGTTCCTTTATTCCAGATTTGATAATCACGATATAGCTATTAGTTCTAGCTGATTGATTTTTAAATTGGTGATTCGGTTCTTTCATAGTTAATGCAATTATTGCTCCTATGAAGAATGGGATTAACATTGATGCCATAATTAATTCAATCGGTATCACTAAGGTAAGCATTGAACCTAATGGTGCGGATATACCCATTCCTGCGACATAAAAGCTTACATTTCTAGCAGAAAACTTTGCGATTTTATCTTCTCGTCCAAGAAGTTTCAAGTTATCATACATTATTGCCGTATTCGTTCCAGAAATCAATGCTTCTCCGAATGCAAATAAAGTTTCACCTAAAACAAATATTACTATATTTGGGATACTCGAATAGACTAGTGCTGCTATTGTTAATGATATTCCCCCTAAGAATAATGAAAATTTCCTGCTTATATAATCTGAAATTGCACCACAAGGAATTTCGAATACTAAGATCATTACCCAGAAATAACTTTGCAAATACATTATTTCGATGAATGATAACTTTCCCCAAGTCATGAAAAATATTGTAATTATTCCTGAGATTATATGAGCTCCAACCATTAAATGAAATAAATATGACTTCCAAATATTTGACTTATATTTCATTGCTTCACTATCTATTTTCCTCTGAATAATCATTTTTGCTTTTTTTTCTTTTTCATTCAATTCTAACATTATTTTTTCACTCAATATAATATGTTTAAATTCCTAACAATTTCAATTATTTACATAAAAAAATTAATCGAGTCATTAAATTGAACAATTTTATATCAAAATATCAAGATATCTTGAAATAGTTGAAGTCTTAAGAGTTAAATGTTATGGAAATAAAAGTATAATGCAATTTTAGGGATTCTATAGCATTAATTTACTGAGAATTTAATGATAAAGTAAGGATTAGAAATCGAGTAGTTTGATAATATTGCTCAACGAGTGGTACGTTATTAATTTATATTCGGTGTACGGATTAACGAATTAAATACACATTTTCTCTTCCGAATATTATTTTTGAGTACCATTTTAATTATCAACAAATTTTTTTATTATTATTATATTATCGAGCATTTTTTATAAATATATCTAAAGATAATGGAGAATTGGCAAAATAATGGGAAAATAATGGGAATAAATCCTTCATTAATATATTTTAAGAGAAAAATATTAAGATAGGAAATTAGGTTTAATAATAGTGTATTTCAATCCTCTCATCATTTACAATATTCTTTAGAATTCCTACGATTTCCTTCTTTCTTTCTTCACTAATGGCAAATACATAATATTGAGCAGGAATCCGGGCAATTGAATAAATCTGAACAATATCCGGCTTAATTTTTTTAATGGCAAGTGCTAATTCTTTAATATTTTCATCATTATTATTGGAGATAATATCTTCCCTATAAGAATTGTAAATCAAACATTGAATAGCTAATTTATTTTCATTTGGCATTTCATTTTTCAATTTCATTAAAGATTCAATAATAGTTCCAATCTCTGGTGTTTCTTCATGAGGACGATTCGTTGTTAGAAAATCTTTTTGAGTGACAGCATCTAATTTTGCTAATACTAATTCAAATTGCTTTACTCTCTCTCTAATCTCATTGAAATGTAAAGTGCTTGAATTTGTGAATAAGGTTAAGGTAGGTTTTTTATCTTTCCATTGAATTTTATCCCTTACAACTTTTGAGATTTCTAAAAAATCAATTATATTTTCATTTAAGGTTGTCTCTCCATTATACCCGAAGGTTATCGAATTGAGATGAGGGACATATTTTAGGATATCAAATAATTCTTTTCTAAAATTATTCGATGGAGGTGCTTTTATCCTGTATTCTGGTGATACCAATGCTCTTTTTCCAGTCGGACCAATCTCACAATAAATGCAATCATATGTACATTTTTTACATTTAGGTAATATATCCACTCCTAGCGATAACTTTAATCTTCTCGATTGAAACGGTCCGTATGTATATTCTCGAGGCATTATCTTTCTTTTATAACCTTTTTTGCTTGATAAATTCTTGAATGACCATATTTACTTCTTCAGGTTTTTCAAGCATGACCATATGCCCCGCATTTTTTATCAATTTTAATATAGAGTTTTCTATTTTATCCTTAAAGTATTGGGAATACTTAATTGGTGTGAGTTTATCTGCATTTCCACATATTATCAAACAAGGTACTCTTACCCGATTTATTTTATTCAAAACGTCAAACTCATTGCAAATACTGAAATCCTTATATGCTACTTCTGCTTCTATTTTTGAAACTTCTTCTAAAAAATCATTAATGATTTGTTTAGATGTCTTTCTATAAAATGCTCCTAATGGAATTGTTTTTAAATATTCGTTATAATCATCTCGAATCGAATTGAAAATAAAAGGGCTCACTCTCAATCTAACTCCTGTGGCACATAAAATTAATGAGGCTATGTCTTCCCTATATTTAAAATAATATGCCTGTGCAATGGCACCACCTAAGGAATGTCCTACTAATATAACTTTTTTTAAATGTAAATGATCTACCAAACCTTTTATTGATTCAACATATAAATCTAAAGAAAGTTTTTCAAATTCTGCTGATTTAGCATGAGATGGCAAATCTAAAGCAATTAGACTATAGTCAAGATTTAAATAACTCATTTGATCCTTCCAAACATATGAACTTTCACCCGAACCATGAATAAAGATCAATGCATTTTGGGTGTTTTTTTCAATCAAATGATAATAAATTTTTTTTTTTAGAAATTCAAAAAATGGCATTGGTTTTATTGAGATTTATTTAATTAAATGAATCATTCATTCCATTAAAATTCTATATTAATTAAATAAAATAAAAAAAGTTAGATTTATTAAGTAGCGTCCATTTTATTGAAGGACCACGCTCCCAATAATATAAATATTGCTCCAAATATCACCATTACTGCGAAATCAAGCAGGGGTGAAAAGTATGATACTCCAAGTAACACAAAGCGGAATAAGTCAACACAATAGCTGAATGGATCAAATGCTATAATAAATGGAGGGAGGGGAAATACAGCTCCTGAGAGAAACATCATCGGCATTACGATAAACGTTTGTATCAATCCAAATGACTGCATGTCATTTAATCGGGTACTTATCGTTAATCCCATTCCGACTACTCCAAGACTTGCTAAAAATGCAATTGGTATAATTAAAATAACACGAAATATAAAGATTATATCAACAATCCCAAAATATTGTAATATAGCACCTAATATAATCATTATAATAACTTGTATTAATGTTTGTAATCCAACACCAGCAGTTCTTCCCAGCATCAGAGTTCTTCGACTTACGGGTGCTACTAATAACTCCTTCATAAATCCAAACATTTTATCCCTGAATATTGACATTCCCCCAAATATTCCAGTAAATAGAATTACCATAGCTGGAACTCCTGAAGCTATAAATTTTTGTGGAGAAATAGATATTCCATTAATCATAATATTACCTATATCAATAAACCCAAATACAAAGAGAAATAATACGGCTTGAGCAATTGACGATATCACCCTAGATTTATTTCTCCAAAAGCTCCATAGCTCTCTCTTGGCTAATATCCATACTGCGTTATAATTTACTTTTGCTTGTACTAAATTTAAATCAGACATTCATTATCACTTCCTTAATTGCCTTAATTGAATTCTTTCTTTGATATCTTTTGTTCTATTTGAAGTTTCTTCACGAATATGGCTTCCTACATAATGGAGAAAGACATCTTCTAATGTAGGTTGATGCATGCTCACATTATTGATAGATAAATTATTTTCAGTTATTTTTTGGATGATTAAAGGAAGTTGGTGACCTCCATTCTCACAGGAAATTGATATGATTGGTTCAAATTCTTCATCATTTTCTTCGTACTCTCCTTTTTTTATTTTAATTAGTTCTTGTTTGATTGCATCAGGAACTTCTTCTAATAGTTTTTCATCAAACATTTCAGCGATTCTTTTTTTCATCGTTAAGGGAGCATTTAGAAACATCCCCCCAGCCATTGGCATTTTTTTCCAAGCAGTTATTAATTTCTTGGGATCCGAAAGTGTTTCTCTAATTCGAGCTTGTATCATGGCAGGATCGATATTAGGCATGCCTTTTGGAAGCGGCATTTCTGGCATCTGAAACTGTTGTTCATTAGCCGAACCCATCGATACATTTTTTATTCCGGGTATTTCTTTAATTTGCCTAATAATTATGGGAAATTTAACCCTATCTACAGTTGTCTCGAATTTAATGTCAATTACATCACCTGATAATTGTTTTTTAAGATTTTCAGAAGTGTCCATAGCGATGATTTGACCATGGTCCATGATACAAATTCGATCTGCAAGTTCGTCTGCTTCATCCATGTAATGAGTTGTAATTAATATTGTCATTTTCAGTTCGCTTTGATTTAATTGTTTTATTTTGTCCCATATCTTTCTACGAGTTTGAGGATCTAAACCCAATGTGGGTTCGTCTAAAAAAAGGACTTTTGGTTCGTGTATTAAACCACGTGCAATTTCTAATCGTCTTTTCATTCCCCCTGAGTAATTTTTTACGAAGGTTTCTGCTCGATCGTCCAAATCTACCAGTTTCAAGACTTCTTTTATTTTAGGTCTTCTCTCTTTTTTATTCATTCCATAAAGAATGGCATGTAATTCCAAATTTTCCCATGCTTTCATTTCCCCGTCCAGAGAGGGTTCTTGAAACACAATACCGATGCTTTTTCGGACCTTATCTGGATCTTTTTTAACATCATAATTATTAACAATACATTCACCTTCCGTACCATTTAATAATGTCGCAAGAATGCTTATTGTAGTGGTTTTCCCCGCCCCATTAGGACCTAGTAATGCTAGAATCTCGCCTTTTTTTATTGAAAAACTGATATCATCAACCGCAAGCACATTACCTTCTTCATATATCTTTGTTAGGTTTTTTACTTCAATTATACTGTTATTTTCGGTCATTTTCTTACTCATTTAAGTTGTTAATTCAAATTATAGTTTTTCCTTTTTTTTTATAAATATTCTCATTTTAAGTTTTCTTGATTTAAGTAAAATATTTATCCGCGATTTTATCCGCGGAATCAAAAGCAGATATTTCTCCATCAAAATTGTCTAATTTATCTTTATATGTCCTTTCAAATTCTGATGAAAACTTATTTTGTGCCCATTTAGACGCTTGGGTTGAATATTCAACTAAAAGAGCACATATAAATCCTCTACGAGTTATTAACCTCAATTCTTTTCCTTCTAATAAAATTGCTTTTACTTTCCCTGTAGTATTTGTGCTTTCTTTAATTAGGGAAGACACAGCGGAAAAGGCTCCAGATAGTAGTACAGCATCATCAGGATTTATCTCTTTGCTAAATAATCTTGAATATAAGTTAATTCCATCATGAGAATATACTATAAGAAAGTATACCTTCTGACGCTGTAAAAGCCATGGATTTTTACTTACACTAAGAAATGCAATACCAATTATAAGAATACCGATGTTCTGAGTTATTGTTTGAAAGAATTGCATCGTGAAATAATTAAATTGTTCCGGTACTGGTGACTGCTCAACGAAGACTGTTGGAATAGATGGAAATAGAACACCAATTATTGATCCTATCAGAAGTGCAATAATGAGGATTTTTTGCTTTGATGACCATGCTGATTTTATACTCCTAATAAGCATAATTATTATAAAAGTAGTCGTAAATAAAATATAAATCACCTCAAGAATCATTAGCAAACTTAATCTTTGAAGACTTACTAAAAAACCAGTTGAAATGGCTTGTGTATTCAATTCCGGGGTTGATATCAATCCCACTATTATGCTAAAAGCAAGAACAGTTGAAATTGTTTGCCTATAAGAAAATTGGGTATTGCTATAATACATTTCAAATATTAAAATTAAACTTAATAACATTAACAACTTTGCACATTCTGTTATTTTAAAAAATAACTCTGCTATTTCCTCAGTTTGTGCAAAAAATTGAGATGCCTGTAAAAGATTATTAATTAAGTAAAAAATATAAAGTACGGTTAAATATGCAAGCATTGTTAGATGTGTTTTTATAAATTTAAACATGAAAACGGCTAGTAAAATAAACGTTGGTATTATTAACAAAACGGCAAAAATTCCTAATATTGAAATGAATCCAAATTCCATTATCTTTTTCTCATCCTCTTTTTGGTAATTTTAGGAAAATTATAAAATAAAAAAAAATATTATTATTTTTATTATTACTTGTTCTCTTTTAACGATTTAATTTATTGAATCTTCTTTTCTTGTATATTAAAACTACTATCAATATGCTGAAGCAGCTTATAATGACACCTGCTATGATATATACCATCAAGTTTGTATCACCAATGCTAATATATTGATATATGATCGTTCCGGTATCATCTTTAATAACAAATGAGGAAATGGTTCCACGTGTTCCGTAGGTTACTTCAACAGTATAATTAGTTTCTCCTGTTCTTTCAAATATAAGAGTGTTTTCGCTAAATGAGGCATTATCACAAGGTAGGGCATTGACAAGTGCTTGTATATATATATTTGATGGAGCTCCTACAGCTAAATTACCCATTATTAACTGCCATAAGAATTCATCTGTTGATATATTCTTAAACACCATTTTAATGTCAAGTGGTATAATGGGATCATCTTGTATGGTATTTGCTAGAGCATTGTAATCGTCTAATATTTTTTCGTAATCTGCCGGATTACTAAGTATTACTGGCATGTCTGTCGCTGAATTTGATGATTCATTAAATGGTTCAATGGTAAAATACCACTCTGAACGCATTCCTTGAATCAATTGATATTGATTAGTATAATTATTATTGATCTCTGTTTCATTGTATCCTATTCCTTTAATGCTGTTTAGAGCAAATAAATCAATACTATCTGTTAAAAAGATCGAAGTTAAGACATCATACATTGTCCATGTAGCACTAGTCCATCCCAATGTAGTGAATTTACCTTGAGCACCCATTATATGTGCATCTCCTCCAAACCAATCACTAGGCGTGGAAGATGCATTAACCGTATTCTGCCAAGCAGTTTCATTATAGGCAATAACTTGGAAAAATTCTGTACCTTTATTTAAAGTTGCTTGGTATGTTGTTGCTGAACCAATCGTTAAACACGTTCCTAACAAAAAAATACTTATTAAAATCAGACTTATTGTCCCTATTTTTACTCTACTTTTACTTTTTAACATTTAGGATACTCCCTTTTTCTTTATTTTTTATACTTAAAATCATTTATAATTGCCTCCGTTTAAATAGGATTGAAGCTGCAATTAAACTTAAGATCATGTAAATCAACATTACAGAAATTCCAACCTCGACTAATGGAGTTTGCCACATTCTAAAACTGAAACCTCTAAATCCTCCTAACTCAGTATACCTGGCTCCTGAAAATGGATACTCTAAAATCGAAGATATGAGATTACTAGCATATTGTATGGAATATATTGGTTCAAAATCTGGTAAAAAAACCGTTATTAGTTGATCTACTATGTTAAATCCAATAAACAATATCATAATCGTTGTAATTGTTGTTATATTGACACTCCTCAAAAATGAACTAAAAAAAGTAACAAAACTACTAATAGCAAGAAGATATAATATAGATATTCCAAATGATATTAGATATAAAATGTTTAGTGATACGCCATAATAAAACCAACAAAAAAGTCCTAAGGTTACGTAAAAAACAGCAACAACACCAATTATAAGTGTGAGATTACCAAAATATTTACCTACTATTAGTTTAAATCTATTTATTTTAGGAAAAATAATATATCCCGTCTTTTTGTCATACTCTGTACAGATTATACCTGAAAAGAAGAAACATGCTGCAAATATTAACACGAACATAGATAATAATTCAAGACCGTTACTTAAATACGCAATTTGAGTTGTAGGCAAAAGACTACTAGGTATTACTGAATACATGATGAAACTTTGAAGGAATACTATTAAAATTGAAATAATTGAAAATCCAACGAATTTCTTCCATTGCTGCTTAAGTTCAAAAACATAAGCATGTGCCATGGGTTTTATTTCTAAATATATCCCATCAATAACATGTCCTATTTGTTGCATTTTTTACATAACCTCTCCTTTTTTTTTAATTTTTGTTGCTTCATAATCTGTGATCATTTCAGAATAAATCCTCTCTAATTGAGAAGTCTTAGATTTTATGAATGATATTACCGTGAAATCAGATTCAAAATCTTTTACTAAGGATTTTAATATATATCCTCTCGCCTCTTCTTTGCCATTGTAGAAAATCTTGAAACTATTCTTGGTAGGGTAATATAATATAGGTGATTTAGAAATCTCTGGATCTAATTTATGATCTAAATATAGATCTAATTTTTCTTCAAGTCTTTTTAACAGAGATTCTTGTTTTTCCAATGATAGTGGTTCAAGTATTTCACAATTTAATTCTCGAGATTTTAAAGTTTTTTCTAAATTATCAATTGTGTCAAATGCAATAATATGACCATGATTTATGAGAGCAATTTTATCGCAAACCTCTGATATCTCATATAACATGTGAGAGGCTACAAAAATGGTTTTTCCTTGGTTTTGGATCTCTCTTATGAATTTTCGGATTTCAATTCTAGCTTTTGGATCTAATCCAGTCTGCGGTTCATCTAAAATGACTATGTCTGGATCATGTATTATTGCTTGAATGATTCCAAGTTTTTGAGACATTCCTTTTGAAAATGTACCAATTTTTTCATGTTTCCAATCTTTTAATTTGAATAGTGTTAATAACTCATCAATTCTATCATTAATTTTATCTTTAGGATAATTATCTAATAAAGCACAATATTTTAACACTTGATATGCTGTCATCTTTGTATAAAATGCGGGAATATCTATTAAAAACCCCAATTTAATTAAATGTCTAGAGCTTTCGTTAATATCTTGTAAGTCCCCATGAATATTTTTAAGGAGAATTCTACCTGTTGTGGGTTTCAATAACTTGGCAATCATCTTAATTGTAGTTGTTTTTCCTGCCCCATTTGGACCAACAAGTCCAATAGTTTCCCCTTTATGGACTTCGAAATTAATCTTATCGACAGCTAAATGATTTCCATAATTTTTACTAAGGTCCTCAACTTTAAGGATGATACCATCTCTTTTCCAATCACTATTGATTATATTTTTTTCCATTATATGCTCCTCTTATTTTCATCTTTCTTGATTTTTTTATATATATTTATGACTCCCATATCTTTTGGGATTCATCTAGCAAATCTTTAACCTGTTCTTTGTCCAAAATATCCATATTTTCAATTTTGGCAATAATAACATCTAGAAAATTTTTAGCCTTCTTTAATTTCTCAATATTTTTTTCTATAAGTTTAAATAATTCTTTCGACCAAGATCTTAAACCTCTAAAAAAGTCAATTGCATCATCTTTCGACTCAAAATTCTCAATTTTATCAAACATCATAACCTTTAATCCTTCACCTGGGTTAAATTCAGACATCATAAAAAATAGATTTGCCCATTTCAAATTTAATTCTTCAACAAAATTTTTTCCCTGTTCTGTCAAAAAGTAAAATTTATTTGCACGACCTTCTATTATTTCTTCTTTAGTTGTTAAATAACCCTTATCATCCAAATCTTGAAGTGTTCTTATAAGAGTACCTCTAGGGACCTTATATTTTTCTTGTATTTGATAACCTGTTATGCCTTCTGGATATCCTGATATTAATAATAATATAAAATATTCTCTAATTTCTTGAAATGATTCCCTATTCATAGGTAAAGGACCCCTAAAAGGAAATCCTGGGAAAGGGGGTAATGGTCCAAAAGGAGGAGGACCACCAAATGGTGGATGATGTGGGCGATCTTCATGTCCAGGAGGGTTCTGTCCCATAAATTTATGGAAATCATCTTCGAATCCAAATATATCTATTCTTCTTCCAAACATGTATTATTCATCATTGAAAATGTGAAAATTATAATTTTCTCTCAATATGTTATAGTGAAATTTCATATTTAAATATTGTCCATTTTGGACATATGTCAGAAAATATTATTATAATATCCCAAATATTTCCAAATTGGACATATAAATAATATTAATCTAACAATCATTTGATCTCAATTTCTAATCTAAAGATAAGATAATTCAAACGAAATTTTAGTTTTCTTGTATCATCTCGTTAATAATTTAGATTATTAAAAATTTTTAAAATTCATTTAGGTTGAGTATAATCTTTTGAGTAATATTTAATATCAATGAGTACTAATATGAGAAGTATTAACATTACCATGGCACTAGTAAAGCCTAATAAGAAATAAGCATCGACAGTGAATGTAAATATTGTTAATATTCCAATATCTAAATACCAAAATGCAATAACAGGTGCTAAAATCTGACTTATTGATTGCATGTTCATTCCCCATCCATTTACGATTCCTTGATCATGTTCCTCGGCAGTCCTACTAAGTGTTGTCGTAGTAATTGTCCGTGAAAATACGTTTGAAAAGACAAATGGTACCACGAATAGTAAAAGCATCCAAGCCTCTATCATGAGAGGATACATTAGAGCTACAAACGCACCAGATATAATTGCTATTACAAGCACTTTTTTTTCACCTAATTTTGAAACTAATGGTTTTGTCAAGCGAACACCAAAAATTATCATTAAAATACCTGCAATTGTCGCAAAGATGCCTAAATGAGCAAGAGTTAATCCATATCTTGTTTGGATAACCTCAGAAATACTCGTATTAAACATTTGTATGGTAAGACTAACGATAAATAACTGCCCCAATCTTAACCAAACTACCTTAGTAAGAACTTTATTTTTACCACCTGGATTTTTTTTATTATTCGTCTCTTTAATTTTTTTATTCTCTAATCTACGTTCTTTAGGCATGCTTTCAACCAGAAATCTAATTGTAAAAATTATTGAGAGGAAGGATAGAAAAGAGGCTATGAAAGGAGGAATGCTTAAATCTATTATTCCCATAAATCCCCCTATTACAGGACCAAAAATCATACCAAATGCCATTATTCCAGTAAATTTTCCCATTTCTGTTGACCTTGTTTTCGATTCGGTAATATCAGCAATATAGGCACGTATTACTGGTATCTGCCCTCCAAATACACCATCAAAGATTCTTGATAAAAATACTACTTCAAGTGAACTTGAAAATCCTAATAATAAGAATGAACTTAGAGTTCCAACTTGTGAAACTAATAAAATTGGCTTTCTCCCATATCTATCACTTAATTTCCCCCAAATTGGAGCAAAAAAAAGTGCTGTTGCTGCATTAGATGCTATTGCCATACCTATTATAAATTCCGATGCACCATATATACCCCTAACTATATTAGGCAATAATGGTACAATCATCGAATATCCTAAAACATCCACAAAAATACATAGACTAATGGTTATCATTGCTGATCTTTGATTTATGTTGAATCTTTCTAGCCTTTCTTGATGATTTTCCATTATTACCCTAAATAGCATCGAATGTTTTTGATATGAAAAGGTAAATATTACAAGATTATAAAAAAGTATGGATTTAAAATCCATTTTTTACAAATAAATTAATATATCTTAGGTTGATAATAATATATTAGCAAATAGTATTAATTCTTAGGAATGTGAGAATAATGGAAAATAAGGATAATGACCCAGATTCCATTAATGAACAAAAGAAAATTGTTGATGCAATATACAAGAAAGAAAAAGAAGAGAGAGAAGAATATTTAAAATCGTTTGAAGAAGAAAGGAAAAAATCTATTGAAGAGAGTAAAGAACAAATTTCAAGTTCTATTAATGAAAAAGCTTTTATGATTGATAGAAAAAAAGAACAAGCTGCGACGCTGAAAGATATTCATCCCGATATACTTACTCCTGCAAAAAAAATTAAATCTACAGTTGAAGAAAAAGCATTTCGAATTGAAAGGCAAAGAGATATAGATGACCAGCGTAAAAACATTAATCCCGATATTGAAAGTTCTGCAAAAGCAATTGAGGGGGCCGTAGCAGAAAAAGCATTTGCTCAAGAGAGACAAAAACAAATGGACGAGCAACGTAAACAATTGAAACCCGACATGGAAGGATCCGCAAAAGCCATTGAGGGGTCCGTAGCGGAAAAGGCATTTGCTCGAGAGAGACAAAAACAAATGGACGAGCAACGTAAACAATTGAAACCCGACATGGAAGGACCTGCAAAAGCCATTGAAGGGTCCGTAGCGGAAAAAGCATTTGCTCGAGAAAGACAAAAACAAATAGATGAACAACGAATGCAATTAAAGCCCGACATGGAAGGACCTGCAAAAGCCATTGAGGGGTCCGTAGCGGAAAAGGCATTTGCTCAAGAGAGACAAAAACAAATGGACGAGCAACGTAAACAATTGAAACCCGACATGGAAGGACCTGCAAAAGCCATAGAAGGGTCCTTGGCGGAAAAGGCATTTACTCGAGATCGTCAACGTGCAATTGATGAGCAAAAACAAAAAATCCATCCTGATATAAAGGCTATTGGGGAAAAGATTGAATCTGAAATAGAATCTATTGAAGAATCAAAAAAAGAGAGAGAATAATAGGCATTTAATCAGAACCTATTTTTTTTTTTATAATTTCATCCTAATAATATTCAAATAAATTTCGTGTTGTCCACGAATTGCTCAAATTAAAACTTTTCAATCTCTCCTTATAATCTAACATGGCAGGATCTATTAATCCTTTAAATTGAATTATTTTTTGCTCGAAGCGACGATAAAAATCATTTAATATTTCATGAACATAATATTTTTCCATTTCAAGGCTTATTTTTTTTGTAATGGCAATAACCATCAATCGGCCTCTTTTTTCATAGAGAATCCTCATTTTTTTGAAATTAATTTCTTGGATTTCTTCATCTTGATTTATTTCATTTATAAAAAGATTCATTGCATTTAGAAAACTGCTTATTAAATCTTCTGGGGTATCACTAAAGCCTAAGTTATTACTATATTTATTGCTGGCAAATAAGGCTCCAGTGTGATGATCTAGAATATAAATTGCATGAAATATATTTTCTTTAGGATTGAATCGTTCAATATTAAAACCATATTTCTCTTTTAAAAACTCCATCCTTCTATCCACAAGTCATTTTTGTATTATCACTCTAGTAATAGGTGAAGAAATCTTAGTTAATTGGAAACAAATGTGATACAAAAATACGAATAATATCTAAATATTATCATAATGTCAAAAGGTTTATTTTTAGATTTTCATTTTATTTATTCACTACTTTAAATATTTGATGATCATGGAAAATCAGGATGCTAAAAATAAAATCTCTGTAGGATTAATTATTACTAAGGATCAAATGAGTAATAATCAAATTTTTCCAGATGAAGTTAAAAAAGATATATCAGATTCACCATATTACTTATTAATTTTCATTTCTCGTGAAGATGTTGTGAAAATCAACTGTTTTCCACTTTATACAGATATGATTAAAAAAGTCTTAATTAAGCTAACTGAATTTACTCCTGATATAGTAAATGGTATTTCTCGTGTTTTTAAAGATTTAGAATTGCAGAAAAAAGAAATTATTCATATTACTGGAGTATGTTATGAAATGGAAGATTGTTATTATGAAGCATTCATTTCTGGAACTGTTTTTAAACGTGAAGGCATAACCGAAGCTATTAATGATAAATTAACTTCTTTAGCAAATATTTTAAATGTTGTAATTGAAGATATACCAAGATTATAAAAAAATTTCCTCCTAAAACCTTTTTAATATAAAAAGACAAGATTCGCTTTTAATAATTTATTCTAATTTGATTGAACTAAGTGAACGCCAAGCTCTCCAAAAAATTAACCACATGATTATAAATATAAAAAGAGCCGTTGAGAAGATGTATCCCCCAATAAAAATATCAATAAAAGTGAATGGAATTCCCGCTATTGAGAATCCAAACATGAAACCATAACCCCAATATCTATTTTTTAAAGCGATTATTATTCCAGGAATACTAGTAGTGAAGATTACAGACAAATAAGAAGGGATTGTCATTAAATATCGAATAATGAGCATATTAATCCATGAAACAATAAAACCTATGATAAAAAAAACAATTGTTCCAACATCAAATTTAAGCTCATTATCTTCCCTACCAACGGTCTGACTTTTATGTTTACTCATGATTAATAATATGTATTTTATTATTTATTAGAAATTATTTTAAATACAAAGCTTGATATAAATAGTACAAGATAAAAATTTAAATTAGATATCAAATTTAAGTTTTTGATTCGATTTCAAATTTTATCTTAATAACAATGAAATGATAGAAAGGAAACAGAAATAAACCATGACTCCTGCCACGCCCTGGATTTTTGTCTTTTGGTTAGTGTATAGAAGTACACTTTGATTTCGCCCTCCTTATCCTATTATATTTTATGACCTATCATTTGGTCTTGTTGGCAGGAGTCTATACCTAAAAACTAATATTGTAATTCAATAAAATGATACTTATTTGTCGGTTTTATTAAAAATTCTTTCTTTTTTTAATAAAACAACGGTTAGTACATTATAAAATTTAAATTTACTAAACGATTATTTTATTAAACAAGTATTTAAATAAAATTTAACATAGATTTTATTTATCTAAAACTAAATTTATACGATAACTAATCGTTTTAACGTGTAATCTTTTATGACAGATGTAGAAATTATTCGTAGAACTGAGAGTCTATGTCCAGAATGCTTAAAACAAATACCTGCTGAATTTTACGTGGATCCAGAGACAAATTGGGTAATGTTAAGAAAAACATGCAAGGACCATGGAGAATTCAAGGATAAAATTGCAATTGATGCGGATGAATATAAATGGCAAAAAGAGTTCACTAATGAAATTGGTTCTACCATAGATATTTCCACAAAACCAGATTCAACAACATCAGGAATAAAATGTGCAGAGAACGGGTGTCCTTATGATTGTGGAATCTGTGAAAATCATCAGAGTGCGCCTTGCATATGTCTAATTGACGTGACAAATCGATGCAATTTGACTTGTCCAATTTGTTTCGCCAATGCAAGTGCTAAGGGTTATGTTGTTGAACCTACTTTTGACCAAATAATTCAAATAATGGAACATTTTCGGTCAATGAAACCAACACCTGCTGTATTGCTTCAATTTGCAGGAGGGGAGCCTACTCTCAGGGATGATTTACCTGAAATCATTCGGAGAGGAAAGCAAATGGGCTTTATTGAAACCATGGTCTCTACTAATGGTGTTAGAATGGGTAAAAGCGTTGAATATTGTAGAGAATTAAAAGAAGCCGGATTGGATGCTGTTTATCTACAATTTGATGCCACTGATGCTCCAGAGATATGGAAGAAAGTTAGAGGCGTCAATTTATGGCCATTAAAGAAGCGAGTTATTGAAAATTGCCGAGAAGTAGGATTACATGGCGTTGTTTTAGTACCAGTAATAGCTAAAGGTGTAAATGACAATCAAGTTGGCCCCATACTAGATTTTGCCCGAGATAATACTGATGTTATTGTAGGAGTGGTATTTCAACCAGTGAGTTTATGTGGACGTATTAACTATGAAGAGTTAATGGATCTGAGATACACTACCTCAGATCTTAAGGTTGATATTAACAAACACACGAATGATGCTATTAAACATTTTTATCCAATAGCAACTACGGCAAAATTCACGCAATTATTAGCATGGTTTGATGATGTTCCCGCCTTCTCAATGATAAGCCATCATGATTGTGGATTTGCTACAATACTCATTTCTAATGAGAATACTGGTGAATGGGAACCAATTGAAAACTATTTTGATGCTGACGGTTTGATAAAATTCGCTAATAAGACATGGGATATGATTACTAAGCGTGAGGCTCCCCGCCCCACAAAGATGTTGAACATTGATTTGTCTAAATATGGAAATATTTTATCAACAATTGGTAATTTTGTTGATGATATGACAGAAATCGGATATAGACAGGCAATGAAAGCTTATTTCATGGCAGGATTGTTGCGATACATCCGAAATCCCGCGAAAATCGTCACAAGCAAGACGTTTCAGTCTTTTGCCAAGTTAATATTTTCTCCCAGCCTACAAACTGCGGGGAATTTCCTGCAAACACGGAATATCTTGATCGCAGCAATGCATTTTCAAGATGCATATAACTTTGACTTACAAAGAGTTAAAAGTTGTCTAGTGCATTATGGACTCATTGATCCCGATGATCCAAGTAAAGTTTTGGAAGTTCCTTTCTGTGCAATGAATACTGTACACAGGAGTAGATTAGAACGAAAATTAGCTCTTGTTGGTGTTGAAGCAAAAAAACCAGAAATAATACAAAGCGAAATAGAATCGCTCTTAAGCAATTTGGAAAAATAATTTATTATTTTTTTATTTTCATTTTTTTATTTATGTTATAATTATACTTCTTACTTAATTCAAGTATTAAGAAAAATAATAGAGATCAATATTGATAGGGGAATAAAACTTTAGCAAATTTTTTATTAATCATTAAGAAAAATATATTGGGGGGCTATTTTTCTCTTATCTTTTCCCGCTAAAATATGTACATGTTTAATTGTTTTAAGAGATTCTTGATTGAAATTATCCAATGGAATATGTACTAATTCTCTATGTTTTACTCCTGCCATTGAATAAAAATATTTTCTTGGAGCTTCAGCAGCCACATACAAAATAAAACGTTCCTTTGAATGTAATATTCCAGCCTTCAAAAGTCGTTCCGCTTTGTTTTTAGTATCACGGTATTCATAGTCCATATAGTCTTGAAAAACTTCACGATGAGGATGTGGTGGAAAAATTGATAACAATCCTCCAATTTCAACGTGAGAAATCCCAGGACCTATTAAATATTTTCCTGGATTAGTTGAATATAAAGATAAATTACTTTCTTTATCATGTTCTGCCCACCAATCGAGTTTATAAGGATATTTCTCGACTTCTCCATCATCTTTATCAAATATTACGATTAATGTATCAATATTTCCTTGCAGCTGTTGCTCATTTCGGACATATATTTTTTTTTTAAATGCCCAATTCCGAATAGTCTCTTTTATTGCAATTCCATCCATTAAACTAGATTTAAACTCTTCAATCTTTATTCTCTGATTTTTCAAGTTTCTTTTAGCTTTTCTACGAATGAAATCAAAGTAATCTTCTTCTTGAACATCTTCAGGGGGATAAGAAACAGCTTGCCATTTTCCTTTCTCCCATTCATTCCTCCATTGACCGGGATATTCTTCATTAGGCTTTTTTTTTAAAGGATTTTTATCCTTATCATAACTATAAGGAAAACGTCGTTTTAATTTAACATATTTTCCATTAGGATTGAATCCGCCACCAGCACTCAATTTCATGGTTTCATATTTATTACTATCATCATCATATGGGTATTTTGCTGCTCTCTCATACACTTTCCATCCAAAATCATCATCAATTATATTTTTAGCAGCTATTAACAAGTGTAATAAATTTGGTAATAATCTCTTTTCAGTTAATGATAAATTTCTCGAATATTGAAAAAGTGATTTAAGCTTATGCAGATCTACAAATTCCTTGTATTCTTCTTCATATTCCCTTTTGGACTTAATAAAAATATTCTTGATGTGATTAATCTTATCGTATGATGCTATTAAATCATTAATTTGCTCGGGTGATTCTATTTTATTAAAAATATCAATAAAATTTTTTTCCTTGAATTTCACCCATCTATATGTGTTATAAGGCAATTCTCTTAACAGAAATCTAGCATCAGAACTTTTTATATTATAAATTTGAAGATGTTTAAATGGTATGAGATCAATTTCAACATCTTCAATGTTTTCAGGATTATCAAGAAAGTACTTTATATTTTCCCAATGTGCCATGCCTACTATAAATAATATCCTATGATATAATGGGATCATCTTTAATAGATGAGTAGCCATGTATTTTTCTCGTAAAACATCTTTGGCTCGATAATCATACTTTTTTTCTAATTCTTCTTGATTCTCAAAATATTCATCTAAACTTATTGTATCTCTAAATTCTTTTTTAAAATTTATATCTTCTCTATTAAAGATTTCAGAAACTTTTTGGTAAAATAGGTTTAATCCAATCTTGTTAATAGAATAATCATCAGGTAATTTAAACATTTGAGGGGTATAATCTGTGAGTGATAGGTCTATAAATTCAATTGGGACATTATATTCCAAACCTAATTTGATTGATTCGATTATTGAGTCTCCTGGATCTATAGGAACAAAATTTAGTTGTTTAGGATTTAAAGAATCGGCATAACCTAACAAAGATAAATAAGGTAATCTCTTTACAGCTTCAATTACTTCCTCTCTAATATTATTTGGTAACTCCACAGCAATTAAATCAGGAGATACTTGAAAAAATGCTTTATTAACTAGTTTAGTAAATTCTAATCTCGAATGAAATGTAGGAACTACATATATATTTTTGTATTTTATATAAGGTTTTAAATCCATTTGAATTTAGCTTGATTATTTGTTTTTATTTCTATTATTCTTCATCAAAAATTTCATAAAAACTTTTAAGAGTCTCCTCCTTTTCTTTAAGAAACTCTTCATACTCATCAGAACAATATCTAATTGCTATTTCATCTAGCACGTGGAGGATGGCTTGTTTAAATTGGGTTTTATCTAACTCATCCTTATTTTTATTATTTAATGCACGAGTTTTCATGTAATAACGTAGGATATTAATCCCATCTCTCACGGTAGTTGGTTCAACGTGATTATGGCTATTTTGGAGAAAATCAACGCAATATTCTAAAATTTGATCGGAGGCAAAAGGTAAATTATATTTTAAGATTTTTAACTCATCAATTCTGTTTGGAAATTCAATCATTATTCGAGGATTGAGTCTGCTTGATATGTATTCGGGTATTTCATATGTGCTACTATCACTATTCATGGTTACACATAAACGAAATTCTTCATTTGCATAAATCCTAATACCTGCTATGATACTTTCAACATATCTCCTTTTATCCATTAAAGGAGCTAATGAAGCCCAACTTTTTTCACTCATTCTATTCCCTTCATCTAATAAACAAATACCCCCCTTTATCATCGCTGAAACCAAAGAACTTGCTACATATTTTATTTCATTTTTTGAAGAAATTACTGGACTTATTAACAAATCCTCTGGCCTGGTGTCCATTGTACATTGAAAAATATAAACATCTTTTTCCATTCGTTTACCCGTTGCATAAGCTAACGTTGTCTTTCCAATACCAGGTTTTCCTAAAATTCGTGGATTTAATGGAATATCCTCATCGTCCACTATTAACCATGCTGCTTTTAATTCATCAATAAGATCTTCATTCCCAACCCATTCCATGTTAACTTGAGCAGGTTCTGATAATATTAATTCCACACCAGAAATAGTAATCCTTTCACTCAACAAATTTCACATCTTCTGTATTTTAATCCTAATTAAATTAAATCCTATCGGAGTAATTAACTTTTCTTATCAATTTGGAAAGAAAAATAAAAATATTTAAGTTTTAAATATATTATGGTCATATTAAGATACCCGAATAGTAATTCAACAAAATGACTAAACAATACATACTTAAATTAGTTGTGCTTGGTGATGCTGCGGTAGGTAAAACAAGCCTCATAAACCAATACATTGACCATTCGTTTAAAGAAGATTATAAACCAACCTTAGGTGTAAATATTTTAACTAAAGACTTATATATAGAAAAATTTAATTTAACCACTCGATTAATTCTATGGGATTTAGCAGCACAGGAGAAATATGCATTATCTCGTGCTTTATTCTTTCAAGGATGTTCAGGAGCACTATTCGTCTTTGATCTCACACGACATTTAACATTTACTAATATTAGTTCAATATGGTACGAAGATTTTCTTAAATTTGCAAATAATACTAGTGGAAGTAATTATTTATTAATCGGAAATAAAAGTGATTTAAAAGAATCTCGAACTGTTAAATTTGAAGAAGGCGAGACCTTGTCTAATCAATTAAAAAGCATTGAATATATAGAAACTAGTGCAAAATACGGCGCTAATGTAGAAGAAGCATTCAAAAAGCTCGTGTTTCATATAATAAAAAAGAAGTACAAGGAGGTTTAACCATTTCATACTTTTTATTTAATTGAAATTAAAATAACAACGAAAGTAAAAAAATATAAAAACTTTAAAGATGATATTTTAAAATATCAAGATTAATAACTAAATTGATTGTTTCAAATTGAATAGTATCATAACTAACGTTGGGCGTGTAATTGTTGGTAAAGTATTACCTAATGAGGATATTATTGATGCCATTAGTGAATTGGCAATAGAAAACAATATAACCTCTGGACTTGTTAATATAATCGGAGCCTTAAAGAAAGCCACTATAGGCTTCTTTGATCTCAACAAGAAGGAGTATAATTTTAAAACATTTGAAGAGCCATTCGAGATTATTTCTTGTATGGGAAATATTGCTTATAGTATTAGAGGACCAATCATCCACCTTCATATCTCATTAGGAAGAGAAGACTTTAGTGTTATTGGTGGTCATTTAAGTCAACCTTCAATAATATCCATTACGGGAGAAGTTTATATATACGAAATCAACACAAAAATAATTCGCTCGGAAGATCTTCAATCTAAGTTATTTCTTTTAGATGTATAATTAGTTGGTGGTAACATGTCAGAAGGAAGAATTAAGGAATATGTATTAAAAATCGCAATTTTAGGCGATGCAGGTGTTGGAAAAACATCACTAGTTAACCAATATGTAACAAAATCCTTTAAAACGGATTATCGTAAGACCTTAGGAGTAAATATCGTGCGTAAGGATATCGAAGTAAAAGAAAAAAATGCCAAAGTTCGGCTGCTTTTATGGGATATCGCAGGTCAACAACAGTATGAAAAAGCAAGAAATAAATACTATGAGGGATGTATTGGGGCACTATTGGTTTATGATATTACCAGGGATTTATCTTTTCTAGATATAGAAGCAAAATGGCTTCATGATTTCAATAAATATGTTAGTGATGACATACCATATGTGTTAATTGGTAATAAAAATGATTTAGAAGAGGATAGGACTGTTAGTAAGGATGCTGCTATAAAATTGGCAAAAGAAATTAACGCTATTGAATTCATTGAAACTTCTGCAAAAAATGGACACAATGTTGAAGATGCATTTATAAAACTTGTTTATCACATTTTAAAAATGAGAGATGAGGTTTCTTAAAAATAATAATCATTATAGAGGATTCTTAATTTTATAATACAATTGGATTTGAGTAAATTATAATATGATTGGAGAATATATAGGAGTAGTAAATAATAAGGTAGTAACGGCTTTATTAACTGCCTATCATGAAGTTCTCGATTATGATGGATTAAAATCAATTTTGAGAGAAGCTAATATGTTACACCTTAGAGATATTAAAAATATAGATCCAAATAAAACAATGGATTTCTTTTCTTTCAAAAAAATTATTACTGCTCAAAATATACTTCTTTATGAATGCAATTCATTACTAGAAACCATAGGAGAAAAGTTTTCATTTTATTTGTTTCCTTTCGGAAAAAATTTTAAAGAAATAATTAAGGAAATCAATGAATTAATTCAAACTGATTGGAATGTTGAAATAATTGAAAGCACCGCTGAAGAAATACAAGTAAAAGTCCAAAAATGTATATTTTGTTCTGAAGTTGGAGTATCTTGTGATTTTTTCAAAGGTTTTTTAACCCATTCATTAACAAAGACGTTACAATCTGATATGAAAGTTCAAGCGATAATAGATAATGAAAATGCATACGATCCTGATCATTACAATTTTATATTAAAATTAAAAATAAATAAAGAATAGATACGATTAATATGACTTCCAATGATATTAAAGAATTTGTATTTAAAATAACGGTCTTAGGCAATTCTGCTGTTGGAAAAACAAGTCTTATAAACCAATATATAGAACACTCCTTTAAAGAGGATTATAAACCTACATTAGGGGCTAATATCATACGCAAGGATGTTTTTGTTGACGAGATTAATGCAAAATGCCGTTTGATACTGTGGGATTTAGCTGGGCAAGAAAAATATAACGTAATCCGCTCGATGTATTTTCAAGGTTGCGTAGGTGCATTATTAGTCTATGATATCACTCGTCATAATACTTTTAATGATATTCAAGAACGCTGGTTAAAAGATTTTAAAAAGTATGTGAAGAAAGAAGGTACATACATATTAATTGGTAATAAAATTGATTTGGAAGATCAGAGGGTTGTTCCTAAAGAAGAGGGCAATACATTAGCAGAGGCCATTCAAGCAAGTGATTTTATTGAGACATCAGCAAAACTAAACCAAAATGTAAACATGGCGTTTAAACACTTAGTCCATCAGATTTTAAGAAATCATGGAGAAGAAATCTGAATCTATTCATTTTACTTGTTTTTAAAGATACTCATTAAAAACTAAATTTTTTAACTCATTAAGGTTATAATCTAAATTATGAAAGAATTATCTCAAAAAGTAGTAAAAGCACCTAAATCAAAGATTAGAGAATTATTTGATTTAGCAGCAGGTAGATCAGATTTAATAAGTCTCGGAATTGGACAACCAGACTTTAAAACTCCAAAACCTGCAATTCAAGGAACTATTAATGCATTGAAAAGAAATATTACTACTTATGCCCCAACTCGAGGAGTTGCTGAACTATTAGAACTATTAGAGCGAAAATTAAAACGAGACAATGGTCTTAATGCAAATTGGGAAGACAATATTATAACGTGTAATGGCGGCTCCAATGCAATTACACTAGCTTACGCAGCTCTTTTCAATCCAGGAGATGAGGTAATATTATCATCACCAAATTTTGTATCATATTTTTACTGTGGTTCCTTTTTTGATGTAAGAGTAACTGAGGTTGAACGTAGAAATGATCTTGGACCAAATATTGAAAAAATTAAACAAGCAATAACAGAAAAAACCAAGGCTATTATAATTAATTCACCGAATAATCCAACTGGATATGCTCTAATGAAGAAGGAGTTGGAAGAAATCGCAGATATTGCTATTGAACATGATTTATATTTGATAAGTGATGAAGTATATGAAAATTACACTTATGATGGATTAAAACATGTAAGTCCTGCTTCTTTAAATGGAATGTTTGAGCGTACAATTACTCTAAATGCAATGTCCAAGTTATATTCTGCTACAGGATTTAGACTTGGATATGTTATTGCTCAAAAAGATGTTATCGATTTAATGGAAAAATATCTCCAATATACCGTAGCGGGCACAAACCATGCTGCGCAATATGGATTTATAGAGGCATTGAAAATGGATAATTCTTTTTTTAAAAAAATACTTGAAAGTTTTGATGAGCGTAGGAAACTAAGTTTTAACAGATTAAAATCAATGGGTTTTGAAGTACAAAAACCTAGTGGTGCTTTTTATATAATGCCTTCTGTGAAACCTTTTAACATGAATGGCTCAGAATTTTCTAAAAAAATAATTAAAGAAAAAGGTGTAGCAATTGTACCGGGTGATATTTTTGGTTCTTATTCAGATGATAGATTAAGAATATCATATGCGACCGCAATAGAAAAATTGAAAGATGCAATGGATAGGATAGAAAGTTTCATAGAAGATTTATGATCTAACGATATAAATCTTCCTTAGATTCTCTAATATTTCTAGTCCTTATTAGATCTTGCGTCATGGTATCATATTGTTCAATAATACTTTTTGGTAAAGTAGATGTTATCTTATCTAAAGCTGTTTCAAAGTGCCTGAGTTCAATTTTTTCTAATTTTTCTCTCTTTTCTCTTATTGCTTGCATGCCTGCTTCTCGACATACATTTTCTAGGTCTGCTCCACTATACCCTTCCGTGATTTGAGCTATTCTTTTCAATGAAACATCTTCAGCGAGAGGCATGTTTTTCGAGTGCACTTCAAGGATACTAATTCTAGCGTCCAAATCAGGAGCAGTAACATATAATAACCTGTCAAATCTTCCTGGTCTTAAAAATGCAGGATCAACTATATCCGGTCTATTAGTGCTTGCTATGACTACAACACCCTTTCTATTTTCAATACCATCAATTTCTACTAGCATCTGATTAACTATTGATGCATATACTTGAGTACCTTGATAATCTCCCCTCCCAGACGTGATAGCATCAATTTCATCGAAATAAATAATTGTTGGGGCTGCTTGGCGAGCTTTTCGAAATATTTCTCTTATCGCTTTCTCACTTTCGCCAACCCATTTAGAAAAGATTTCTGGTCCTTTTATTGATATGAAATTGCTTTGACTTTCTGTTGCAACTGCCTTAGCCAGTAATGTTTTTCCGCAACCAGGAGGACCAAATAGTAAAATACCGTTAAGAGGACGAATTCCTGCCTTTTCAAACAAATCAGGATACTTCAAAGGCCATTCTACTGCTTCTTTTAATTCATCTTTTATTTCTACCAATCCTCCCACATCATCCCAAAGAACGTTCGGTATTTCAATCATGACTTCACGCATTGCAGATGGTTCTACCATGTTTATGGCATGCATAAAATCTGCATCTTTAATTACTAATTCTTGAATGATATCGCTGGGGATTTCTTCATCTAAATTAATCTTAGGTAGAATTCTTCTTAATGAAAATATTGCAGCTTCTCTACATACAGCCATTATATCCGCTCCTACAAAACCATGGGTTATTTCCGCATAATGGTCCAGTTTAACATCAATATCAAGTGGCATGCCTCTAGTGTGAATTTGAAAAATTTCTTTTCGACCTTTAACGTTAGGAACGCCAAATTCAATTTCTCTATCAAACCTCCCAGGTCTCCTCAGAGCTTCATCTATTGAATTTACTCTATTAGTTGCACCTATGCAAATTACTTCACCTCTCCCTTGTAAACCATCCATTAAGGAAAGTAATTGAGAAACAACTCTTCTTTCGACTTCTCCAGATGCGTCTACTCTTTTAGGTGCAATAGAATCGATCTCATCGATAAAAATTATAGTTGGGGCTTCTTGTTCTGCCTCCCTGAAGATATCACGTAATCGTCCTTCACTTGCTCCATAAAATTTACTCATTATTTCTGGACCATTAATTATTTTAAAGTTTGCATTAGATTCTTGAGAAACGGCTTTTGCCATTAAAGTTTTTCCGGTTCCTGAAGGGCCATAAAATAATACGCCTTTAGGGGGGTCAATATTTAAACGATGGAACAATTCAGGATGTTTTAAGGGTAATTCAACCATTTCTCTAATCCTTTGGATTTCATCAGTAAGTCCTCCAACATCATCATAGGTAACTACTCCACCAGAAACATTTAAAACCGCGACTCTTTTATTTACTTTAATTTTCGTATTGCGAGTGATCTTTACAACTTTTCCCGAAGGAGAACAATTTTCAACAATAAGCCTTAATGTTCCTAATGTTGGTCTTTTTTTACTACCAGGCATTAACATTTTCATCATTCCTTCCATTGGATTATCAGAGTCGTCCTTTTGAATGAATGATCCTAATATATCTACAATATCACCAATAACAACAGGTTTATCTATAAGTTTTCCTTTAATAGCATCGGATTGTCTTTTTAAATCTATATCAGGACGAGTTGGAGTTAATACTATTTCACCAGCAGGATATACTTCCGCTTTTTTAATATTAATATATTCTCCTATTGTGGCTCCTGCGTTTAGTCTTTGCAGACCATCTAATCTAATTATTCTCTTCCCCTTATCTCCTGCACTTGCTACCACGATTGCAGCAGTTTTTTTTTTTCCTTTGAGTTCAATGATATCTCCCGTGGAAATTCCAATTTCTTCTAATACTTGTTGATCAACATAGCATAAGGAGCGTCCACTTCGGTTTTTTTCTAACCGTTCAATTCGGAGTTTAATTTCTTCTGACATTGTATTTTCTATAAAATAAATCTTGTTAATAAATATAATATTATTTTAACTCATGTTATTAAAGTAATTCATACTTAATTTCTTTTTCTTTATTTTTTATAATTAAAAAATAACAAGAACCTTAAGTTAGTTTTTGATTTAACGATTTTTCCATGAATTTTATGAAATTATTGGTTATTTCTGATTCAGTGAGGGATTTATCTAAATTAAGTTTTATGAAATTTTTTCTCAAATAAAGAATTTTTTCTTTTATGTAAAGATTTTTTGGATTTTTTAAAAAATTTCCAACAGTTTGTCGAGTTATATGCTCTAATCTTTCAATGTTTAAATTAGAACTCATACCTTCCTTATTTTCTTTTTTAGCATGTAATTTTGATTCCTTGAGATCGATTATGATTTGATTGATAATTTCATCTGCTTTTTTTTTAATATCAATTATTGTGGAAAGATCAACCTCATAAAAGGGTTTATCCCATTGATATTTGTCAAATTTATCAAATTTCTCATTAACCTTTTTAATGACTTCATTTGGAATCTTTCTACCCCTTATTTCATTCCATTTCAAACAAAAATCAATGGGTGTTGATATATGAATTATAAAAAAACTTAAACTTGATATGTCTGAAATTTCTTTCAAATCATGTCTCATGCTTGAATAATAATTCAAATCATCGCTTATAACAATATTCCCTTCTTTTAAAGCTTCAGAAATTTTGAGTAAATTGTTTTCACGAACAATTTTTTCTTTTCTATAATCAAAATAATTATTGGTTAATGATTCTCGAATTATATCGGGATCTACAATTATCACATTTCTACCTTTAATTCTTTCTATTAATCTTTCCTTTAGAATCTTTGCAAATGTCGATTTACCTGATGATGGTAATCCTACTAAGCATATTAAAAAATTTAACAAGATACTCATTAATTAGTTATATTTAGCTATCAATAAAATTATTGATTAATTCAAGTTTTTTATCTCGAGATAGAGATTTTATTTCCTTTTCCCGTCTCATTGCATTATTTCTTTTGAAGAATGTCTCGAAATATTTTAATTCAATTTTCAATTTACCCCTGCAATACCTTGCTCCTTTTCCTTCTTTATGCTCCTTTATACGTCTTTGAAGATTATTTGTATATCCCGTATAAAGACTACTTTTACCGTTTCTTGCGGTGGTTTCTAAAATATACACATAATAAATAGACATTTAAAATACACTAAAAATATATACGAAAATCTTATATTTATTTTTTCATATGAATGATTTTGGAATGCAAGGAAACAATTCCTAGTTTAGCTGTTATTTCTTTTTTTATTATTCTTAATGAGATTATTTAATACATTTTTGATACAAATTTAATAGATTCAAGTAAAAAAAATAATAATTTTAATAATAAAAAGAAGATGATAATTAAAAAAAAAAATTACATTACAGATTCATGTTTTATTTTTTCTTCTTCTGAAATCGCTTCAGATAATTCTTTTTTAATCTCAGCTAATTTATTTTCTCTTTTTTTTAGATCTTCAGCTTTTTTTGTATATTCATCTCTCGCATCAGCTAAATCTTTTCTGAGATCTAAATAAGCTTTTTCAGCTTTATTTAATTTTTCATCTGGTGCTCCATTTTTTCCTAGTTTAACATAAGCAAATTGTTTTTTAGATAGATCATTTTGAACCTGAGCAATCTTTGATCTTTTTTCAGCTAAATCAATCCTTTCATCTGCAATTTCTTCTTCCATGTTTGATAATTTTTTTCTAATTTCGGCAATTTTAATTTGAGTCTTAGCTAATTTTTCTTGATAAGTTGCCATATCTAGTTCGATTTTTATTTTAATTTCATCAAGGTTTAGGAGATCTTTTTTTTCTTGTTTAATTTTTGACAGTTTTCTAGTTTTTTCTGCTAATTCTTCTCTTATTCTTGCTAAGTTTAATTCTTTTTTACTTAAAAGTTCCCTTGCTTTAGCTCTTTCACGTTCTGATTTCGCTAATTGTTTAGAGTTATACGCTATTTCTTTTTCTGTTTTTGACATTGAAGAATTTTCACTTGCATATTGCTCAATTTTTTCATATTTTTCCATATTTATACACCCTCTTTTTTTGAATTAAATTTCAATTCATAAGAATTCTTTATAATTTTATATTTTTAAGATTTTGTCTTCAAAATCAATGAAGATTTATTTAAATAACTATATTTTAAAAATTTATATCATAAATATTAAGGTTATTTCTGCTGTTCTTTTTCAAATTATAATCTATATTAAATTAATTAATTTCCTCAATTTATTGCATATAAGATTTAATTTAATAATTTATATAAATAAATTTTAATAGGATCTAACTCTTAAATTATATTTATTTAATTAAATAATATCTAATTTACTCCAATGTTTATTAGCATAATTATCATTGTCTCTTGTTTTTTAATTGTCGTGTTCTTAATTGTCACGGAAAGATTAAATCGAGCTATAGCAGCTTTAGCAGGAGCAATCATAACCTATTTTGTTTTAATTTTTATTGAAGGCTATGATTTCTTAATAATTGTTGAGCTCTTATTTAGTACTCAATCAGAAGGATTCGTAAATTTGCATTCTTTGATATTAATATTAGCCATGATGATGATTGTGGCAATATCAAATGAAGCAGGTACCTTTCAATTTATTTCAATTACATTAATTAAACTTTCTAAGGGAAGACCGGTCATATTATTAACGATACTTTGTTCTTTGACAGTATTATTATCTTCATTGTTAAATAATATTTTAACTGTCATTATTCTAATACCTTTAACAATTACTATTTCACGAATTTTAAATATTGATCCTTCTCCATATGTGTTAACTCAAGCCGTATTAGTGAATATAGGGGGAACTGTATTTTCTATTTCTTCAATTCCAAATATATTAATTGCTACCTATGCAGGGATTTCATTCATTGATTTTTTTATTAATATTGGAACAATATCATTGATAATATTCATATTTACACTCATTTTTTTTATACTTTTATATAAAAAAGAATTGAAAATACCTCAAGAAGGAGTTCAGGTTTTAAGAGAATTTAATGTATGGAACTTCATACAGAACAAAAAATTACTATATGAAAGTGTATCAGCATTAATCATTGTATTACTTTTATTTATGATAATACCAACTTCATTTATTACTCCCGATATAATTGCTTTATTTGTTGCAATAATTCTTATTTTAGTAAGTAGAATTGATCCAAAAGTAATGTTTTCAAAAATTGATTTTGAATTGTTGGTTTATTTACTTGGCGTTTTCGTCTTGGCAGGTTCTTTTGAAATCCTTGGAATTGCTGACTTTTTGGGAGCAGTTTTATTTAATATTGGAGGTGGAAATTTATTAATTCAATTAATTGTTATTTTATGGATTTCCTCATTCCTAAGTAGTGCAATAGATAATATACCAATCACTAAGGTCTTAATCCCAATAATTGATACAATACCATATGGTGGATCTTTACTATATCGTAATCAAGCATTTTATAGTCTAGCTATTGGAGCAAATTGGGGCGATAATTTAACACCATTAGGAGATAATATCTTAGTAGTGAATCTTGCCGAACAAAATAAACGTCCAATCAGTTTTAGACAATTTTTTAAAATAGGATTTGTTACTACTGTCTTTCAATTAGCCATTACTACTATTATAATAATAATTTTATTTGATCTTTTTATGGGAATTGTTATTATATTAGTGATCTTTCTTTTTTTAATGAGCTTTTACCTTTTATATAGTTTCAGTCCTAAACACATGAAAATAAAATTAGAAAAAACAATAAATAAAATAAAAATGATAATTATTAAGTGAGTTTATATGGTTCTTAGAAGCATTAAAAATATTAAAGAAACATTACCTGAAGTTATTCATGTGGTCATGTTTTATAATAACGGAACAGTATTCCAAACTACTTTTGAACAGCACTATAATGTGCCAAAATTGGGAGAACATCTTGCAGAGGCGTTGGATAAAATATTTAAGGTATATGAAACATGCAATTTTGATTATAGTGATTATAAAAAGCTAATTTTCGAAACTGATAAAATCTCAGTTATGATTCTAAAGCTTGGTGAGGATAGTAATATCGCCTTATTCTTCGAAAAGCAGCTTGATATTGATCAAAAATTAAAATCAATTAGGCGTTATATAAAAAAAATTGAAGAATTAATTGATATGGACTTATCAGAAATAGGTTCCCAAGAGAAAGAAGATAATAAGAATAATTTAGAAAATAAGATTTAATCAATATAGTCCTCAATAAATTACTTTCTTATACAATAAAAATTTAAATTTTTAATTATCTTAAAATCTAGTTAATAGTTATAAATATAAAAGAGAAGGAATAAAATGGCGAATATAAACAATATTGAAGAAATGGCAATAAAAAACTCAGATATCGCAAAACAGGAAAAAGAGGTAGCTCTTTTAGAAAAAAAAATGGCAAAAGAGGAATTGAATAGAACAAGAGCAAGAGAAAGGTTAGCCTATAGCCAAGAAAAATTAGCAGAATTAACCCTGAAATTAAGAGAAAAAAATTTCGAGTTAATAGAAAATAAAATAAAAGACATGTCAATTTTAAAATATACCGAGGAACAACTAAATAAAGAGAAGAAAATGGCAGTTTATGATGAAAATATCGCAAAAGCTCAGTTAAAAATGGCAGAGATTCATAAAAAGATTGCAGAGGTTGAAATAAAAGTTGCTGATTTGAGATTAAAAATCGCTGGTAATAAAATTAAGATTTCAGATGAAAGAGAAAAACTTGCAAAGAAAATGCTATTATATGTAAAAGCAGCAAGATCAGGTGCAGATGAACAAAAATTAAGTAAATTAGAATCTAATTATGAAAACCAAAAAGAAAATTTAAATGATAAAAGAAAAGAGATTATAGAAAAAAAAGAAGCTATCTCAAATAAGCAAATAAAACTTTCTGAATTAAAACGAGAACTATCAAATGCAATGAATGAAAGAGCTAAAATAAGACCTACTGGAACTATTGAACAATCTTTTTAAAAATTCAATAAAATGACTGTTATAAAATTTTCTGAAAATGAATTAGTTGAAATTAAAAATATTAAAATTGGAAAATGGGATATTATCGCAGAATATCATAGAATTGATTGGATTACAAAAGGACACGATCAGGAAGAGGCTAAAATTCATGGAATTGTAATAGCAATTGTTGGATATCAATCAAGATTAGGGAAAAAGACAGATAAATATGATTTAGAGAAAAAAAATGGAGAAAAAGGTGTATCTATTACACATCGAAAACAAGATAAATGGATAACAAGTAAGGAATTTGATAAAATCATTAAAAATTTAGGTAAAAAGTATTATGACCTAATATTTTCTCCCGCAATACAAAATTTATATGATGCAGGATTTTCTTATGAGGCAGTGAAAAAAAAAGTAGATATTCCCTCTCAAATAGGAGCTAAAATTACATTAGACAAATTTATTCCCTTTATTATTAAATAAAAAAAATAATTTTTTTGATTATATTGAAATTAATCTTATATTAACAAATTCTGAGAATAAATGTCATGGAAAATATAAATGAAATTGAGTTGAGGGCACATGAAAATTCTATTATAGCAAAAAAAGAAATTGTATTTGCTGATGAATTAAAAAAATTTGCAAAGGAAGAGTTAAAAAAAGCTCAAGCAAGGGAAGCATTAATAAGAAGAGATTTGAGTCTTGCTCAAATTGGTGAAGAATTAGCAAAAGAAAACAGAAAAATAGCTGAAAAAAAAACAAAATCAAAACATTTATTAAAAATTCCAGAAATCCTATTAGAACGCGATAAAGAATTCTCTGTTTATAATGAAAAACTATCCCATAATCAGAAACAAATCGCAGAAATTAATAAAGAAATCGCTAAATTAGAAAGAAAAATAGGTCAAAAACGAATAGATTTAGCTAAAGAAAAAAAAAAGTTAGCAAAAATAAGGTTATCTATATCTAAAAAACAATTTGAATATGTTAAAGCAATAAAAGAAAAGCATAAAAAAATTAAAGCTAAAGATATTAAAGCTCAAATTAAAGATGAACAAAACGAACTGAACAATGCAAGAAATGATGTTTTAGAATTAGAAAATGATATCCGCAAAAAATCAAATAAAATTGCAGACTTAAAAGGAAAGTTATCAATAAAACTAGCAGATTACGGGAAAATAAGATATAATTATGAATAACTCATAATTTTTAGTAATTAAGAAAAGGTAAATAGAGAATAAAAGCTTATATTTTTATCTTACAGAGTTTGATATGACGACATTCTGTCTTACGGAAAGTATAGTTAGGACAGGTACATGACCAAGTACCATTTTCATTTAATTTAACGGTATACTTTTTATTTGGATCCTTTGAACTTTCAATTTCCCATTCTCTTACCATACTTTTGAATTTCTGTTTTTGTTTCATATTTATTTTTATTGGATTTTCAGCAACTTCTAAATTTAAGAAAAATTTTTCAATATTATCAATCCCATGAGCTTTCGGATTTACTTTTAGTGCAAAATTATCAAATTGAGTAGGTGTATAATTCACTTGAACATTTTGATTTTTAAAGAATTTTATATACTTACATCCATAAGGCAATTTTTTTTTTTCTTTTATATAATCTATTAACTTTTGAGCCAAAACTTGTTTAACAAATTCATTTTTAATTAATTTAGTTCCTTTATCTAAGACTATATGATATCTCACGCTTGGAAATCTCTCACCTTCTTTGATTTCTTTATGGATGAAGATATCATCTTTATTTGCATCATGATTTTTCAAATTATCTATTTGATTTAAAAATCCAAAATTGGCGGAATGGATGTGCTCCCACCAATTTCCACGCAAATCATCTTGAATGTTAGTAATATCAATTTTCATTGGAAAATGGATTATTAGATTTAATTTTAATGTTTTTTTTCGATGAATGTTATATTTAAATTTTTTAAATATAAAATAATAAAAAAATTGAGATAGAATTATTATTTATCAAGTACCTCCTTAACAACTGTCTTTGTCAATCTTGCCATAATAATTAAAATTCCTTGAAGAATTAAACAAAGAACTAATATCCCTATTAATATACAAATAAATAAGATAAATAAGGACTGTCCAAAAGTTGGAATTATAACGAATTGGTAAAACAAGAACAATGCATAGAAAATTGCTGCACTAAAGAATCCTATAGCTGTGATCCATAATATTAAAACTACTTTTTCTGCTAAAGTTTCAGAAGGAAAATCTTCTTCAGTACCTAAGTAGTCTACAAATTTATCACGAATTCGCATAAAAAGGCCTATTCCAACTAAAGTGACCAAGCAAGAACATCCTAGCGCTATAAGTACAGTTAATACAATGATTTCCGAAGAAAAGAGATTCAAACTTACAAGCAAAACAATTGATAGAATATAGAATATCAAGAAAAATCCAATAAATATCTCTATTAGGAATGTGATCGTATAAGCATATTTATAAAATTTATATAAATCCATAAGATATTTTTAGTAAAATTCAATATATATAATTTATATATATAATTTATTAAGGACTAGTTTTAACGATAAAAATTTGTTATTAACAAATTTAAATTTTATAAACAAATCAAAAATTTTTTTTTTAAGAAGGAAAAGACTATAGTTCTAAATAAAATTATATAGGTAGAAATTAAAATAAATTAGAAAATGAAGATGCTAAATCCTAAACTCTGTAAAATGAATACCAAGTAAATTATTAGCATTAAATATGCCGCCTTTTTATTAATTGTTCTTTTGGTTGTAATTAAATACCATAAGTATAATGTGGAAATTAAAACAAAAAATTGATTTGAAAGAAGATATGATTCATCAATTTGCACAGAGTGAAAAATTAAAAAAGTATGGACTAATTAGATTGAGGGCTCCAATTTAATTATAACAAAAAATTAAAGACATGTCTCATTTTTTTTTGAAACTCTGTAAATAATATCAAAGATTTCTTTAGCAATAACTGGTTGATATTTAAAAATTTTTTCGGAATCAAAAGTTAAGATTCTGAATTTAACAAAGATGCTCTGAGTAAAATTCACTATATCAAATTTAGGTTTAATTCTGAAGATTCCATTAGATCTATATGATTCACATAATTTTTCTACTTCCTCAATCATTAATTTAAATCCTCGATAAGGAAATGCCATTCGAAAAGTAAAATTATATAAATTAGGGTAATATCTTGATTTAAAAGTGTCATATGCTTGTTTTAATTCCTTTTCAATATTTAAGATACTCTCTTCAGATTCTTCAGCTATATCTAATAAATTTTGATCTTGTGGTGCTATGACCTTCCTTTTAAAATCTTCAAAACTTTTTTTTTTACCAAGTTTAACCGTGTAATTTACTATATTCGTTGAAAGTAATTGTTGATTTGATTTTTCAATAAATACATTGTCAAAGGTTTCAAGTAATATCTTGGTTAAACCTATTGCCCTAATTATTCCTTTATCTTTTTCTAATTTAACAAGATCACCAACATCAAAGGGTCTAATCAACATCAATACTATTCCAGAGACTAAATTTGCAAAAATTCCACTAGATGCGAAAGCAATTGCCGTACTAATTGCTCCTGTAAGAATTGATCTATATTCTTCTGGTATGACTAAAAATAAGGGAAATCCTTCAATGATAAAATATATTATCACGAGAACAGTAAGAATTCTAAGAGCAAACGAGGCTAAGATTTTTTGTTTTAAAGGAATTCTTGAACTCTTCTCTAAAAATCGAAAAACGATTTTGTTTAATAAATATAATATGGCAATAAGGATAATTAAAAAAATTAATGCCTGCCAATCGGTTTCAAAGATTGCCATGAGTTATTTGTTCCCCTCTTTTCTATTTGAACTATTATTATTCCATCCAAAAAAGATCTCGTCCTTGTATATTTCGTAAACTATATCTCTTAAAAACAGATCAGTATGACTTAAAATCAATTCGGGTTTTTTGGTAAGAATTTGCAGTGTAATGCTTAATCGAACTCTTGGACCTGTAACCGAATTATTTGCATAATAATATGGTCTAATCCCAAATATTTCTTCATATTTATCAAAAATAGGAGATAAAATTGAATCTAGTTTATCAACATCGACATTATTCATTAATTCTAATACTTTAACATATCGTGTTATCTTCTCTTCTTTAGTTATTATTTTACTAACTTTTTTGAGTGTAGCTTTAAGGTCAATTTTTTTATCTCTCTTCAATGGTCTATGGGTATACTTAGTAACCGACGCATTGAATGCGTTTTTATTAGGTATATAGGTAATGGAACCATCAAAAGAAATTAATTTAATATGATTTAAAGTGATTTCTTGTACTCTTCCTTCAATACCACCTATCTCCAAATAATCACCTGCTTCAAAACCTCCTGACGACAATAACATTATCCCAGATGCTATATTATTAATTATGTTTTGAAATGTAAGGGAAATAGCAACCACCAAGAAGGAAATAATTGCTATGAAATAAGTAGGAGATAGGTAAAATATGAGTGAAAAAATAAAGACTAACCAAATAATGTTTATAATTAGTATTGAAATATACTTAGTTAGGATATTTTTAATAATACTTTCAATGATATCTATAAAAATAGTTCTGGCAATGTATACTAATATATTTAAAATAATTAGATTTAATAAAATCTGATCCAAACCAGGTAAGAAATAGATCGAAATTCCAATTACTATAAGAATTATATATAAAATGGCTTTTATTATTTT
>JBHLME010000003.1:0-79823 GCA_048938445.1 Promethearchaeota archaeon
AGTTTATTTCATTTTTTCTAAATATTAAAGTGAAAATCTATCTTTTAATTTAATGAATAATTGTTTATTTATATTCAATATATAAAAAAATTTTGAATTCTAAATGAAGAAATCATGGAAAATGATCAAGAAAACAGTGCTAAACAAATTTTAGCTGAAAAACAAATAACAGATATCATCTCAGAAGGATTATATTTATTTTACCATAATTATGGAAAAATTATATTGCCGTTTATTCTTTTTCTTACTCTCTCAAACCTTTTCATTGTAATATCAACATCTCAATTAAAATGGTACTTCAATTCTCTAACACCAGAATTTGAAGCAATTATTGAAAGATCTTTAGAAAGCATAGATCCTCTTCCAGACCAAGATATTCTCTTTGCAACACAATATACATCGATTTATTTCGTTATTTTATTTCTTCAATTTGTAATAACAATATTTTTTACCACGCTATCTATGATTATAGTTAGCTCGTATTTATATAAGAAGTATACAAAAACGGATGAAACTAACGAGAAAATTATAAATAAAAATTTATTATTTGCCTTATTTTTAATTGGATGTGTCGCTCCTGCTGGTATTTTTCTTATCGTGCCAGGTATAATTATTTTTTATTTTTTCATTTTCATTCTTTTTACTTACAATTTAAAAGGAGTTGATAATCCAATTACAGAAGCAAGATTAATAGCTAGAGGTTCTTTTTTTAAGCTAATAATAGTATTCATGTTTAGTTTTATCATTACGTTTCTGGTCAATAGGATTTATCAACACATTTTAAACGTAATATTCCCCGTAGAAATGTATTACTCATGGTTAGAACCGTCCAATAGAAATTATCTCCTATTATTTTTGTATACATTGATATCTGATGCTGTAGGAATATTATTGGCACCTTTATTTATCTGCTTGTTGACTAGTTTATTTGCTTCTTTAAAAGCAAGGAAAGATTTAGGTTTAAATGATTCACGTAGTTCTTCTTATTTTACGTCGCGTTCTCATGTTAATCAAGAAGGAGAGGATTATACACAGGCTAGAATACCAATATATAGAAATCCTGGTGTATTCTGTCCATTTTGTGGGGATAATATAATAATTATAAAGAAATTTTGTCCTAGTTGCGGGGAATCTTTAAAAGATTTAAAATTATGAGGTTATTTAAAATGCATTTTAATCTTAAACAAGAATTTAAAATTAATCAAGATGATCTAAAAGATCCAATTGTACTAATTGGGTGGCCAGGAATCGCATTGGTTGCAAAGCTAGCTATTATGACAATTAAGGATTCTATTAATGCCGACTTATTTCTCACCATTGAGTATTTTGATTTTGCCCCAAAAGCAGTTGTAGGGAAAAACGGTTCATTAGAGATTCCTTCTGCTAAAGTTTATTACCAATCAAGTGATAAAACAAATCAAAAAAATGATATGTTCATTCTAACTGCTGAATATCAACCTCAAAGTCCTAGAGGTGTTTTTGAATTTTCAAAAAATTTTTGTGAAGAAATGGATAGAATATGTGGCGGTAATATAAAAATGTATGTTAGCATGGGTGCTTTAATAACGGATAACATCATGGACACTCCAATAATTCATGTATGTGGCACTAATGATATCATAAAATCATTTTTAGAATTTGAAAATACAACTTTAATGAAAGGGGGTTTAATCGCTGGTGCAAATGGGATTTTACCCGCTTGGGCGGGTACAAATGATTTTGCTCCGGGAATATGTTTATTAGCAGAAACTATACCATTGCCAATGATGACTCTAGATCCACGAGCCTCAAAGGCTCTTATTACCCTTCTCAGAGATTATTTCAAGATTAAAATTGATATTAGTGATATTGATAAAAAAATAGAAGAAATGGAATCAATGTTTATATCTTTCAAGAAGCAAGCAGATAGTTTTATGAGGGATGCTCAAGAGGATTTAGGTTCAGATTCTTATTTTCGGTAATCTCGAACGATTTTTTAAAAAAAATAACAAATTTTATTCAGATTAATCAAACTTTTTTTAATTTGAAAGATTATTTAAGATTCATATCCTATCTTATAATGAATTAAAATATCTTATATGACCATGAAGTTTCTAAAATTATTTACACCTTTAAAAATAAGAAATATGGTTGTATCCAACCGTATCGTGATGCCTGCAATTCACACAAATCTAGCTGATAATGGCTTTATTTCAAATAAATTGAATAATTTTTACGCCGAAAGAGCTAGAGGTGGTGCAGGTCTAATTTTCGTTGGTGGTTGTTATGTGAGTCTCTATGCTCAAGGAGTTCCAATGATGATTGCAATGGATGATGATAAATATTTACCTAAATTATCCGAATTTACTAAAATTCTCCACAAAGCAAGAGAAGATGTGAAAGTGGGCGCTCAATTATATCATTCTGGAAGATACTCCTTTCCTCAAGTAATCGGAACGACTCCTTTATCTGCTTCGGCAGTTTATAGTAAATTTAGCAGAACAACTCCAAAAGAAATGACCCTCGAGGATATTAAACAAGAACAACAAGCATTTGCTGATGCCGCTAAAAGAGCACAAAAGGCTGGATTTGATTGTGTTGAAATAAGTGCTTCAGCGGGCTATTTGATAAATCAGTTTCTTTCTCCGTTAACAAATAAACGAAATGATAAATATGGTGGAGATTTAGAAAATCGTTTGAGATTTCCACTTGAGACAATCGAAATAGTAAAATCTGCTGTTGATGACGATTTTATAATAGGAATGAGAGTTGCGGGGGATGATTTTATGGGAGAAAATAGTAACAGTTATAAGGACCATGCCGTGTTTGCACAGAGATTTGAGGAAGCTGGCATAGATTTTTTAAGTGTT
Organism: Promethearchaeota archaeon; assembly: GCA_048938445.1. Classification (GTDB taxonomy): domain Archaea; phylum Asgardarchaeota; class Lokiarchaeia; order Sigyniarchaeales; family SOKP01; genus FT1-020. Next base: position 2,850 of record JBHLME010000003.1, read on the forward strand.
ACAGGTGGATGGCATGAAACAAAAATTCCACAATTAACCATGGACGTTCCAGAAGGTTGTTATGTATATTTAGCAGAAAATATTAAAGAAAATGTCTCTATTCCCGTGTTTGCGGCAAATAGAATAAATAATCCGGAGTTAGCGGAGTATATTTTGATGGCGGGTAAGGTGGACGCAGTTTGTATAGGAAGAGGATTAATAGCCGACCCATTTCTACCTAAGAAAGCAAAAAAGGGAGAAATCCATGATATAATGCATTGTGTTGCCTGTAATCAAGGATGTTTTGATGGAATCTTTACAATGAAACCTATTAGTTGTTTAAGAAATGCTAGAGCAGGTAATGAAGAGCGAACCGAAATTAAACCTCTTGAGGATAAAAAAAGAGTGTTAATTATAGGGGCAGGTCCTGCTGGTTTAGAAACTGCAAGAGTTGCTGCTATTCGAGGTCATGAGGTTCATATAATTGAAAAAGAAGATACCATTGGAGGATTATTAAATATCATTCATCTGCCTCCGGGGAGAAGTGAATTCAAAAGAATGATTGAAGATTATTCTTATTGGATATCAAAATATGGCATAATTGTGCATTATAAGACCGAAGCAACAATAGACATAATAAAAAGTTTGAATCCTGATAATGTAATTATTGCAACTGGGACCTTACCGATTAAAGTTCCAATTCCAGGCATCGATAATGAAAATGTCTATTGGGCAAATGATGCGTTAAAAGGGGATGTGCCTATTGGTAATAATAACGTGATTATTGGAGGTGGTGCAACCGGAATAGAATTAGCCATATACATTGCTAAATATGGTAGAATGAATCTTGAAACATTTGATTTTCTTACGCGATATAAAGCTTTAGAATTAAATGCTGCCATTGAAAAGATTAGCAAGGGAAATAAAAAAGTAACTGTTTTAGAACAATTACCTCGCTGTGGAGCAAATCTAGGAAAAACAACTAAATGGGTATTACTTGATAAATGCAACATGTTAGGTGTGAATATTCTAACTAGTGTAAATATAACTGAAATTGGCAAGGATTTTATCTCTTATACTGATGCAGAAAATAAAGATCAAATCTTAAATGATGTAGATGCTATATATTATGCAACTGGAGTTGTACCTAATGACAAAGTATACAGCATGCTAAAAGAATCTAATCTAAATATAAAAATTGAAAAAGTGGGAGATGCTAGAAAACCTGCCACCGTTTTAGAAGCTATTGAGAGAGGATTCAAAATTGGCAATACCATATAAGTGAATTTTTTAAAACTTTATTACATATTTTTCTTTTAATTACCTAATTAGATTGAGAAATAATATTATTGATTAATGACAATTTCTTCTGAGATACACCAAAAATTAAAGATCCAATTGAATTCTAAATTAAATCATTTACCTAAGAGATCCTTAAATTATATAGAAGATATCATAACTCTCATTAAAAAAGAAATAGGTCTTGATAAAATCATTTCAATAATATTATTTGGGAGTCAAACTGCTGCAAGAAAAGAAAATACTAAGATTTCTGATTGCGATATTTTAATTATTTTTAAGGATGAAGTAACAAATCAAAAAATTCGAAATGTTGAAAAATATTTTGTCTCTCTCGAAATCAAGCATAATTTTAGAGAATATAATAAAACTATTCCTAAGAGAATATTAGGTGTCGTCCAACAGACAACTGGAATGTTCATATCACATTTTTTAACAAAAAAAAATTATTGGGAAAATGCAATTTTCCATAAAATATTCAGAGTGAATGAAGTTTTTGCCGCATTATTTGCGCCTTCAAAAATAGTTCTCTGTTCAGTAATAGATAATAGTACATTAATATATGGAATAGACCTAAGAGAAAGTGTAAAAAATAATATTAAAATTCCTTTCTATGACATGATTAAAAGTATAATTATGAACATGATGATTGCAATTTTCTCTATCGTAATTACTCCTTTTAAGAATCTTAATTCCATTAAATATGAATTAGAAGCAATTAAATGGGCATTAAGAGCATCGAATTATTATAGTTTTCAAGATGCTGCTTCTTTAAAAACTATTATAAATCGCTTTAAAATAATAGAAAAATTAAAATTAAAAAAAATTGCTGATATATTCTATAAAAGATTCTTAGAATTACGTCATGATCCAATTAGAGATATTAAATTTATTCTCAAAGTACCATTTAGAATCTTAAAAATTCATATAATAGGAATATTACTTAAAAAGATCAATAAGAATAATAATCTAAAAGGTTAAAAAATAAAAATATTAGTTATTAGTAATTACATAATTAACCTATCGAAAGCTTTTTAAGTGTAAACATTCATAAAATCTTTAGATATAAAACAATAATTCCATGTATTTTTTCAGAATGAACTGTATAAACAAAATATTGGAATTTTATTATGAAAAAGGGCGAGTTAAGGACCTTAATTCTGATTCAGTCAAAATTTGGTATAGCAACATGCTAAGAACATTAACAAGTCAGAATTTAACTAATGAAAAGGATTATTTAAGAGTTAAAAATTGTCTGATCCTCCTGATAAATCTCTTCTCGGGTATTGATGATATAGACCACTATAATTTAAAAGGAAAAGGATATCTGGAACTATCTAAATTAGAGAGAAATAAAATGAATGAAGCAATTAGAACAGCTATTTTAAATGACTCTAGGATTTAAAATATTTTAAAATCTTCTTCTTTCCATTGATCATAATTTTCAAAGATTTGATCGATTTTGTATAAAATTTCTTCTATTGCTTTTCTTGTTTTATTATCTTGTCCAAAAGTATCCGCAATTACCTTATGCAAATTAACTTGGTACTCAAGGGTTAATTCAGAAATCTTTGTCAAATCATCGATATGAATACCCTTACTATTCAATTGTTTAATTACATTTTGGATTTCTTCTTTTAGTTTAACCGTAGCGTTTAAAGATCTCTTACATTTTTCAAATAGTTCTATCTCTTTATTATATATGATGATTTCTTCTTTAGACAATTTGGATTTTTCTACTCCTGCTAGTCTTTCACCTAATAAATGTTTTACACGGTGATAAATAACGATTGAATCATTTATTTTAGTCAAGCTTTTTAATAAATCTCTATTATGGAGAATTTTTGCTTCAACTACTTTTAGATAAGCGCTCTCTGAATATGTTTGAAGCTCACCAAATGTACTCCTTCCCCATATATTAATTTTATCTCTTACTCTTGATAACTCTTCCCTTAATGCATCCTTTTCTTGGTCTGATATTTTATCTTTTTTTAATTCTTTATAGATCTTCTTAACATCATGTTTGATAGAAATTACTCTCTTTCTCATACCTGCAGCTTTTTTTTCAATATTAGTGATGCTACGAGTTTCTCCCTCATGTTCGCAATATTTAAAAATTTTTAAAGATTCATCTAAGAGTTGATAGAATTTATCCACATTAGTTTCGATATAATATTTTGAATCTTGTACTTTTTGAATAGCTTTATCCATTTCTACCTCCATTTCAAAAACATGGTCTAATAAAGTTACTTGACTTCTCTCAGAAAGTATTTTAGATTTTGTTTCCATTTCTTCTTTAACACTTCTACTTGCTAATATCCAGAAGATAGCTCCTGGAACCCAAAAAAATATTGAAATAACCATCATGTCATATATTTCGCTAAATAAAAAAATCAACCATGATGCTAATAAAAGTGTTAGGCCTTTACCTACTTGTTCAGAAAGATTAAATAAAGACGCGGCTGTACCTTTGTGTTCAGGCATGTTTATATCGATCATTACGGCATTCTTATTTGCTACGGGACCTGCAGCTAAGATTGATGCAATTAAAGAAAAGAAAAAACAATAAATATAGGATGGATAAGATGTAAAAATGGCAATTAGAGTAAGAATCATGTAATGCCCTACTTCTTGGTTTGGAATTTCGGTAGGATAATGAACTATTGCATTTAGAACATTAATATCAATAACTTGTAAAGAAAAAAACATTCCCAATGCAAATGGAATTGAAAGAAACATACAAAATGTGGCTAATCTGGCTCGATTTTTTTTATTTTTTTTAAATAGCACATCGCCAAAATAGGAAAAAATCAAATTTCCTAAGATATATCCAATACCAACTAAACCTGCGAAAATTGTTGATGTTTGTATCTTAATTTTATCAGGCAATTCAAAAAAGTAAGAATTTCGTAATAATGTAGTTAAATAATAAATTAAAACAGTTCCTGGAACGATGGCAAAAAATCCTTGAATGATAAGACTCTTATTTGTTTTATTATTTATTATTTCTTTTAATTCTTTTTTTGAAATCTTATATTTATATTCAAGATTCATTTCTGTTATTTCTATTAATTCTCCTTCACTAGCACCTTTTCGAGGCATCTTTGCAAAAAATAAAAGGAAAATAATTACCATGCTTATTATTGATAATAATAAGAAAGGGAATTTCCAACCTAATAATGGTCCTAAAAATGAGGAAAGCGCTTGCCCAGTAGCATTTGATACAGAGCTTAAAATTGCTAAGAGACCGAACCATCCAGATCTTTCATCTGGCGGAATGGCGTCAGCTATAACCGAATAACCTATTGGTAAAACACATCCTAATCCTGCACCACTAATTGCTCTTGAAAGCAATAAATATTCATATGAATCACTAAAATACGTAAAAAACATTCCAAATGTCCATAGTAATGCCCCTGCCATGAGAACTTTGATTCTATCAACTTTATCTGCAAAATAACCCCAAATAAGGGCAAATACCGCACTTATTAGAATAAAAAAAGCATCAGGCACGGTAAACCATCCTTCAGGTATTCCAAATTCTTCACCGATTATACCATAACTAGGAATGAGCATGCTTGTACATGCCCAAGAAATAAAAAGTAATACAGTAACAATGATAATTGGTATAATATTTGTTTTTTTAATTCTCGTTATAGGCATTGGAATTCCATATTATATAGTGAGATTATATTTAAAATAATACATATCACCTAAAATAACTTTTGAGGATAATTGTTAAGAATTTATTGAATCTAATTTTTATTAGTTTCTAAGCGTCTTATTAATCTATCATAATTTCAATAATTCTTTGTCTTTTATCGCCTTTTTTCTCTTTTCCAATACCCATAAAACGAGCTAAGAAATATTTCTTCAGAAGTAAATTCTCGATATCTTTATATGTTCCGTCGGGAAGAACTCTAGCAGTTCCATTAATATAGGCCCCCTTTATTTTTCCAAAAAAACTGCATGGCGCAATTTTTACATTTGAATTGTTATTAATTCTTTTAATTTTATACCTTGTTTGTTTTGTACTAACATAAAGTTTTCCATCCTTTTCTACAAACCATATTGGTGTTTCGATGGGATTTCCATCTTTTTTAAATGTAACGAGATTAATGTATTTTCCTTCCATTGTAATAAAGGATATTCTACTTTATTTCTTAAACTTTTAGATTTTACATTAAGAAAATTAATTAATTTATTTATTAAAACTAGTCTAAATCGCTCTTATTAACTTTACAATATAGAGTTTTAAGTAATGGACCTGGCGGGAATTGAACCCGCGGCCTTTACCATGCCAAGGTAACGATCTTCCACTAATCCACAGGCCCGATAAATATTCAGTAATTAAGATTGTATAATTAAGTGTAAAAAATAAAATTTTGTTTTTATAATAAAAATTGTTAAATAATTATAACGATTAATCATAGTCATGAAAAGAGTCAAAAATAAAAAGAATGCATTTTATTTTTCAGCTATTTTAATTAGTATAATAATTACTCCAATAATTGGCCATTATTCACAAATAAATTCTAAAAATTTAGGAAATCAAAATAATGTCATTGGATTAATCGATAAAAATTCTATAGCATTAATTAAAGATAATTTAAATAATACTCACTCTGATATGTTCATTCCAGAAATTTCACCTAAGACAGCAACTTTAGATAGTAATAATTTTGATAATTGGTGGTTAGAAGCGATCGGAGCCACAAATCTAGCATATGATGGAAATGGAGTAACAGTGGCGATTCTTGATACTGGAATTTTTCCTTCTACTGATTATAATGTCATTGACAATATATGGTTTCTTGATGGAGCAACTGGAACGACCAATACTGGTGATGAGTATGGACATGGAACACACGTAGCAGGGATCGTTGGTGGTAATGGTGGTGGTTCTACTGGAAAATATCGAGGGGTAGCTCCAGGAGTATCTTTAATTAATGTAAAAATTGCTAATCAAACAGGTGGAATTTCTCAAGAAGATGTTGTAAATGCTATACAATGGTGTAAAAGTCAAGATGTTGATATCATTTCAATGAGTTTTGGTTATTCCTATCCAAATGTCTATGATGATATTACACAAGCACTATCTGATGCAACAGATCAGGGAATAATATGCGTTGCTTCAGCAGGAAATTCAGGTCCAGAGTATTTTACTGGAGGTAGTCCTGCAGTTGGAATTGATGTAATTTCTGTTGGGGCAACTGATAAAAATGATGAATTGGCTTCCTTCAGTAGTATAGGACCTACTACATTAGATTTTGCGTTTCCTGATGTAGTCGCTCCAGGAGTAGACATTATTTCTGTAGAAGCACATGAATCATTATTATCAGAAATTATGAGGTATATTGGTGACGTTTTCGATTATACTGGCTCCGCTGATTATATTCCTTTAAGTGGAACTAGTATGTCATGTCCCATGGTAGCAGGTGCTTTAGCGATTTTACTTGAAGCATATCCATATCTAACACCTGAAACAGCACGAATAGCTTTAATGGAAGGTGCTACAAGATTAAAAGATGATAATGACGCTTATTACCTCAAGTCTGGAGCGGGTTTGATTAATGTCTCTGCATCCTTAAAATTTCTTGAGTCAATTTCCGGAGATATAAACAATACAGGAAAAATATTACCTGAATTTTTACCAATTAAACCGTATGATTTGTTACATTTTCCTGGAGATCACCAAAAATTCAACTTAACCATATTATCAGGTAAGGACAATACTTATGCTCTTGAACTCCCTATTATTTCAGGAGTAACTCTTTCATTAGAGCACTATAATATCTATTTTAATGAAGCTGGAGTAAATTTTACAACATTGGATATAATGATCGATTTAAATGCAACTCCAGGTCTTAGGAGTTTTAGTATAAACCTTATAAATAATGGATATTTAAATGATTCAATTGATCTTACTTTAGATATTCGATTACCAGAACATAGGATTCTGATGGAGTCTTATCATGGATTGAATGATTTTTTTCCTGAATTTTCTTTCTACCAGATGGGTTTTTATGAAGCAATGAATGTCATTACTGAATTGAATATTTCAATCGATTATTTAATGGAGTATTGGACTCCCGATTATAATAAAAGTACGGATAATTCCATTTTGACTGAAGAAAGATTATCTCAGTACGATTTGGTCGTGCTTCAGAATCCCATTTTACCATATAGTCCTTTAGAAATGAATAATTTAATAGATTATTTTAATAATGGCGGAAATATCCTATTTTTGGGAACATTATATCAACACTTATGTATTGAAAATATCAATGATTTATTTTCACGTTTAGGAACTGGAATTGAAATTAATGAAGAAAATATCAGAATTGAAAACTGGTTAGGGCTTGGTGCTTCTGTTACTGGTCAAAATGCCGTAGTTAATGCAGCACATCCTATTTTTAATAGTGTTAACACGTTTTATTGGTATTATGGTAGTAGTATATCATGTTCTGACAGTGCTAATTCAATTGCTTCAATTAATGGAAAAACTGTTACTGCTGCGTATAATGGTAGTGATGTTGGAAAAGGGAAGGTCGTCGCATTTGGCGATTTACATTGGATGTATGACAAATTTACTTTATCAACAAATGTTCAAGACCATACGAGGCTCTTAAAAAATATAATGGAATATTACTTTCCTGAAGATACCGTGCCATATTCAATTAACATCAATATTCCTTCTGAAGCAGTTTCAAATCCAATCTTAAATATCTCAATTTATGTCAAGAATCAAACCTCAGAATCTCCAATCCAATCTTCCTTATTAACATCTTCAAATTTAAACGTTGTTTTAGACAATGGTTCTAAAGTCATTCCAATAATTATGAATTCATTTTCAAATGGAGTTGCTTTTAATGATACGATTGATCTCTCAGCTTATTTTGATACAAGTAGCATCCTTTTTACTATTAAAGTGAATTTTACAGTTGGTTCTATAACCTATAATAAAACAGTAAAATTCCTATATTTTGATCAATCTGATATGCCGGAAATAAATAGTTTTAAAACAAGTGTTAATGAATTAAATAAAGGTAATTACATTAATTTAAATTCAACCCTAAGTCATACTAATTGTGATGTAGATGGATTTATGAGCATTTATACGTACAGTTATTATAACAGGAAACAAACAATTAATAGGACCTTGAGTTTCGAAAACAATACTTTAAAATATTCAAATCGCACCCAAATATTAAATAGTGATCCTTCTGGATATGGGATTGTTTATCTCATTGCAAATAGCTCAAATAATTATATTAATTCAAGAAGTCCCAGAATTGTATTTAAAATATTGAATTATTATCCTAAGATCATTAATTCAACTTCTACATGTAATGGAAACTCTATAATCTCTTATCAAGATGAGGAAGGAAATTTTATTGATTACATTTCAAGCACTCAAGGCTCATCAGTTAGTTTTAACATATTTACAAGTGATATTGAGGATAACAGCGAAAATATTAGGGTTAGTGTAAATCTTGTAATATGTTTTATCGATAATGGATTCATTATTCCAATAGAACCTAGCAGTTATGAAGTAATGGAATTATCATATAGTAATGGACAACATTCGGGTTCCTTTATCATTCCAACTACAATGGAATATAATTCTATAGAAGGAACAAAAATGATTTCTACAGTTGCGACTTATTATGATGGATATATTGGATTATTCATCCTAACAATTTTCGATAGTGAAGGTGGAACAGATGATTTTTATCTTTTAGTTGCAATAAATCCTGAAGTTTCAAACCTCTTACCGTTAATTATCTTTATAGTTATATTTAGCGTGATTGGAGGGATTATTATATTCCTTTTCATCAGATCGAGAATGGCTTCTAGGCACGTTATCCAATCTCGTTATGATCAAGACTATCATCGACCTTCTCCAGATGAAGAATATGAAACTGAGAGCGATTATTATTCAGAAAGGATATCTTCTCAAGAACAAGGAGCATTTCAAGGGAGTGGATATTTCTGCCCTGTTTGTGGAAAACATGTTGATGTTCCGAAGAAATTCTGTCCTCATTGTGGACAATCTGTTACATTTGAGTGAAATGTAATAAACAATTACAAGATCAAAACTTTCCCATCTTTTTGTCCAATATATGCTTTTGAAGCCATTTCTATGAAGAAACCTGTATCAACAACTCCAGGAATAGATAGAATCCTCTCATTGAGTTTTTTTGGATTGTCAATTATGCCAAAATCGACATCTATGATGAAATTGCCATTATCTGAAACTAAAGGACCTGCTTTTGCTTTTGCCATCCTAAGCTTGGGTTTTCCACCCATTTTTTCAAATTTTTTCATTAATGGAACATAAGCTATTGGTATTACTTCAATTGGAACTCCTTTTTTCCAATTTTCACCCAATTTTTTTGAATTCTTACGAAAATCGGCAATAATAATTAATTTTTTCGAATTTGAAGCAATAATTTTTTCTTGAACTAAACATCCTCCACCGCCTTTAATTAAATTGAGATTCTCATCAATCTCATCTGCACCATCAATATCTAAATCTATTTCAGGATATTGATCTAACGAGACAAGATTTAATTTATTTTCATTAATTAATTGGTAGGATTGAAAGGAGGTCGGAATGCATTTAAGATTTAAGTTATTTTCACGATTCATTTCTGCTATTTTTTCTACAGCATAAACTACGGTAGATCCACTCCCAATTCCTAATACCATACCTGACTTGACATTATCTTCAACAGCTTTTATAGCTGCGTTCTTTTTACCTAACTCTATTAGATCTTCACTCAACTATATCACATCTATTTAAATTATTATAATAAATTTAAGATTCTAATTGCTAAATATGCCGCATTTTCACCTCTATCAATGCCAACGCACGCAACTGGAACTCTTGGAGGCATTTGAACAATTGATAAGAGAGCATCTAATCCACCTAACTTGGTACTTACTGGCACTCCAATAACTGGTTTATCTGTTTTTGATGCAATCACTCCAGGCAATGCTGCAGAAAGCCCTGCGACTGCGATATACACTTTTGCCTCACAAGATTTAATGTATTCATCTAATTTTTCTGGATCTCTATGCGCTGACAGAATCTTTAATTCGTAAGGGATGTTCTTTTCTTTCAACACTTTTTCAGTTTTTTCATAGACCGCGTTATCAGAATTACTCCCAGTAATTACTGCTACTAAAATTTTTTCCTTACTACTCATGATTAAATAAAATCATGGAAGTATATTAAGGATTGACAGTTTTTTTTAATAATTCACTAATAGAATTAAAAAAGTATGTTTTTCATAACAATAAATGATAGATGTTTATGATATTCGAAATCTCGTGATCAAATAATCACTTCAAATTATCAAAAACTTAAATTACATGACATGTTTACCTTCTTAATCACTAATTATAAAAAGTATATTTTAAGATAGGTTGAAAAATAAAATGGTACAATTAAATGAAGTTTGGCTTGTTGATTATACTCGTACCGCCTTCTCCCGTTCGAGACCTGGGGCTCCAGAAAGAGATGTGTTTGGAGGATGGCGGGGTGATGAATTGGTTGGAAAGTTACTTCAAGAATTTTTTGCTCAAAAATTAGAACCAAAAGGAATCAAAAAAGAAGATTTAGATCAATTCATTATTGGCACGGCTCTTCCAGTAGGAGAAAATTGGACATATGGTGGTAAATTACCAGGATTCTTAGGGGGTCTTCCAGTCGAAATTCCTTCTTATCAAGTAGAAAGACAGTGTGGAAGTGCAGGTCAAGCAATGATGAACGGAATTATGGAAGTCATGACCGGATATAGTGATATTGTTCTATGTTCTGGATTTGAGCACATGACCCGTGTTGGAATGAATGTCAAGTTCAATCCACATATGATTCCTAACTTAAATCTTGGAAATAAAAAGAGTGAATGGTATCGAGAAGATGTTGATATCATGACAACATTACAAATGTTGAGCACGGCACAGAAGTTATATGAGCAAAATATTGGAACAGCAGCAGAAGTTTCTAAAGAAGACATGGATAAATTAGGTGTTAGAGCCCATAATCTTACCGTTGATAACTATGAATGGTTAAAAAAGGAGATCATTCCAATTGAGGGTTATGAAGATGGAAATCCTGAAAATAAGATGATCATAGATAGGGATATGGCTGCTCGTAAATCTGATTTGGAAACTGTTGCAGGTTTGAGAAGACTTTCAAAACCTTTCTTCTTGAAGAAAAACATTGAAGGAAAAGATATTGGTGGAAGAGAAGCTTATGTAGAACGAGAAGGAACTAAAGAAGGAGTCATAACCGCGGGAAATTCCTCTCCTTTAAATGCTGGAGCTACAGCTTGCGTGTTAATGAATGCTGAAGAAGCAAAAAAGAGAGGTTTAGAACCTATGGCAATTGTTAGGTCAATTGGGTGGGCTGCTGTAGACCCAACCGTTATGGGTCGTGGACCAGTTCCTGCTTCAGAAATGGCCTTAAAACATGCAGGTTTAACTGCTGATGATATAGCTTTCTGGGAAATAAATGAAGCATTCTGTATTGTAGCGCTTAACTGCATGAAAGCATTTGATATACCTGAGGAAAAAGTTAATATTATGGGCGGATCAACTGCTATCGGTCATCCATTAGGTGCCACCATGATTCGATTACCTGGTACTTTAGCAAGAATCTTAAAAGATAAGAACGCAAAGTATGGAATCGCAAACGCTTGTGTGGGAGGAGGCCAAGGGGTCGCGATCCTCCTTGAAAATCCTGACGCATAATGAATCTGTTGAATTCATTCAAGAATTACTAAATTTCATTCTTGATTTTTTTTTATTTTAAAATTTTTAATTTTATTAAATATTAGCATCATTAATTAAAGAGTTTATTAGTTCCGGTAAAGTATTTTTATTAATTACTAAGAAATCACCATCAATTTCAAATTGATATTTTTTGCACCAATTAATAATCATATCTATATCATTTTCTTTTAAATTAAGGATTTCTTGAAGCAAACTTATTCGAACTCTTTTGGATGCCTCTAAAATATCCTTTAATTTATTTTTATCGATTTTAGGTTCAGATGTAGAAAGTTTTAAAAAGTTAATTTGTTTTTTTACGTCTGCTTTAGCATGTAAAGCATATAAAAAATCAGGATCTATTTCTAATGCCTTTCTATAGTATTTTAAGGCTTCATATAAATCTCCTATTGTTTCGTGAACTAAACCAATATTATAATAAGGATATTTATAATCTGGTTTAAGTTCGATAGCCTTTGAGAAATATGTTAAAGCATTTTCCATTTTTTCCATGTAAAAAAAAGCAATTCCTTTATTATATATTGCTTTATGATTAAGTGGTTCTTTTTCAAGAATTTTGTCAAAAATCTCAACAGCTTTTTCATATCCTTCTATATATTGATCGTTAAGATAATAACCATATTCAAATAATAATTCAATGTAAAACTCTCTAACTTTTTTATTTTCGGGTTCTTTTATCATTAAATCTTCGCAAATTTTTATTGCTTCTTCAAATTTTTCCTCCTTTTTAAGAGCTTTAGCATTTTTTAGTAAGTCTTCAGTTCCAGTCAATAAAGGCACTAGATTTTTTTTATTTATTAATTGAATCATATAAATGAAAAATAGCAAAAGAAGTTATTGAAATGTCATTTCTTATCTTTACGTTCGAAATATTTAAATAAACGATAATAACAACTATTGTTACTACATAAATGTAAGATACTAAAGATAAGATCAATGTATAAAAAAATAAAGGAATGATTATAATGCCCGTATATAAAAGTATTGAACTTGTAGGAACATCTGATAAAAATTGGGCTGAAGCGGTAAAGGCTGCGTATGATGAAGCAAAAAAAACATTAAGAGGAATACGAAATATCGAAATTTTAATGTCAGATGTTAAAGTCAAGGAAGATATTGATAAACTTGTTTATAGAGTTAGAGTTAGGTTAAATTTCGAATTAGAAAAATAAATATCAAATTCAAATTTTATTTTTTATATCATAATTTTTTTTATTTATTTCTCATTTTAAGAGAAATAGGTGGAATTTTACAAAATTCAATATATTTATTTATGATTAGATGTATAATATGAATAATCCTCTCAAAATAAACACCAAATTATCATGGATATTATTATAGACCTCATTGTAGAGAATTGGCTCTATATAGTTGGTGCAGTTGTAGTTATTATAATATTAATAGTGTGTTATTCGATACACAATAGACTTGCGAAAGCTTGAAAGTGAGATTTTTAAAATATTTATTTCTAAAGAGAGACTATATAAATAAATCCAAATTCTAAAAAGAATTCATTAATAATAGGAAAAATTAAGTGTTTAATTTTCGTACCAGAAGAAATTAGACTTTTTTTGATTAAGTTTTAGAAGGAGACTTCTCATATTTGAGTCTTTATCAGGACATCTATAATAGAATTTATCCGTCTTTAAAGCCCTACCTACATATTTCTGTAATTCTTCAAGAATAAGATTTTCTATTCCTTTTTTAAATGAGTCTTCCTTTCTTGTCATTACTTGATGAATTAGAGCATGTTTGTTTCCTAAATAATCAATAAAAACTGTAAACGTCCCAAAACCTACAAGTTTTCCATTTTCTTTAGCGGTAATCATTGAATTGCGATATTGAAGATCAAGGACTCTCAAGTTCAATTCCCTTTCAAATTGTTCTTTAGGAACTGGAAAATACGAGATATTATTGTTAAAATCATCAAATAATTCTTTTAATGCTTCTTTATCCTCTCTTGGATCGTATCTACCAATTTCTATCATATCATTACCTTGAATTAAAAATATATTATACATTTTAATGATTCATTAATAAAAATTCTTTTTTAGTTTTTATTATAATACCATTTACCAATAATATTATGAATTATAATCAGAAGGAAGTGATAACATGAAAATTCCATTTAAATCTTTAAGAGAAGGGGTTACTCCTTTAAAACAATCAAAACCTGGTGATGCTGGTTCAGACGCTCGTATAATGGGTTTTAAAAAAATAATTAAAGAAAATGGGAAAAAAGAATTAGTGGAAATTAAATCAGATACCTATATTCTTAAACCCCTTGAACGCATTGGCTGCCCTCTAGGGTTTGCAACTGCAATACCCGAAGGTTATTATTTTAAGGTAGTACCGAGAAGCGGTTTAGCATTATGGGATGGTATTTCCATAGTTAATGCTCCCGGAACTATTGATTCGGGTTATAGAAATGAATGGATGGCAATAGTAGTAAATTTATCTAACAAGGATGTTACCTTGAAAATCGGAGAACGTATATGCCAGATCATCCTTGGGAAAATGCATGATTATGAATTCGTTGATGTAGATGAGTTATCTGAATCTGAACGTGGATTAGGTGGTTTTGGATCAACGGGAAAAAAGTAATAATCTCAATTTAAGTAATATCAATCTCTTTATGCTTCAAAATTTCTCGAACTAATAATTCAAATGATTTATTCACATTTTCTCCAGTTTTTGATGATACTTTTAAATAATGAGGGCAATTAATCTCTTTCTGAACTTTAATTGCTTTTTCATCATTATAAGTCTGATTTTCCAATAAATCCAGCTTTCCTCCAAGTAGTATGCAAGGAAGAGTTGGATCATGTCTTCTAACTATATTAGTCCATTGTCCTAAATTAAATAATGTGTTGTCTCTTGTTAAATCAAACATTAATAATGCGCCACTTGCACCATCTACAAATCTATCTAATAAAAATCGAAAATGATCTTGTCCACCTAGATCCCATATAATTAATTCACATTTAAGACTATCCTCTATTTCGACGACCTTTTGATGGATTTCCACGCCAATGGACATTTTAGTATGTAAATCAAAAGTATTATCTATATATCTTTTTAATAGCGTGGTTTTTCCAACGCCGCCATCTCCAGCTACAATGACCTTGAATAAGGCTTTTCGTTTCATTTTTGATAATCTTCTTAAACGTTATAATAATCTTTTTAATAATTAAAATAATAAAATTCAACAATTAAATATCTAACTTTTTTAGCTAATAAAATAAAGTTCAAATTTTTATCTTAATTTCTTTATTCATTATAATATAATTTGTACTTAATTTAAATAAGGGTTACTATTATTACTGATATAAATCGTGCTCATTTTTTAGATGAGATACTTAATCCAAAAAGCATATGCGTGTTTGGAGCTAATAACAACCTCATTACTACTATGGGTTCAATGCAATTTCAGAATATCATCCAAGGTAAGTTTGAAGGAGAATTATATCCAATACATCCCAAATTAGAAAACGTACAGGGTTATAAAGCATATAAATCTGTGTTAGATTTACCAAAAGTTCCTGATTTAGCATTTATTATATTACCTCCTAAAATTGTTCCCAAAGTCATGGAAGAATGTGGACAAAAAGGAATAAAATATTTAATCATAACATCAGGTGGATTTCGAGAAATAGGTACAGAAGGCATTGAACTTTCGACACAAATTGATGAGATTGCAAAAAAATTTGGAATGAGATTTATTGGTCCCAATTGTCTTGGTGTTTATAATGGATGGTATGGTGCTCCAAAAGAAAATACTCATTTAAATACAATGTGGATAACAGAAACTCCTGAAAGAGGAAAAGTTTCAATAGCAAGTCAATCAGGAACAATCGCTTGTCATGCTGTTTGGCATGCTAAAAGAATAGGGTTAAAAATTGGAAAATCAATATCAAACGGAAATGAAAATAATATTGATCTTGTTGATATTTTGGAATATTATAAAGATGATCCTCAGACTGATGTAATAGGATTGTATATTGAAGAAATAAAAAGAGGTAAGGATTTTATAAAAGTGGTAAAGCAAATTACACCAAAAAAACCAATTGTTGCGATTTATGCAGGTGGTTCTGATGCTGCAGCAAGGTCTATTAACAGTCATACAGGATCAATTGGTGGAAATCAGAAAATATTTGATGCCGTCTTTAAAGAAACGGGTATTATTTCAACAGATTCAATAGTAGACTTTCTTTATTATCTTAGAACTTTTTCTTGGGCTCAAAAAACAGGGATATACCCAAAGGGAAATAAAGTTGGCGTTATTACCAATTCTGGAGGTGCTGGTGCGATGATGACAAAGGCATTAGAAACTTATGACCTTATAGTTCCCGAGTTTTCTAAAGAACTCCAAGATAGATTACATGAAACTCTTCCTTATACAGCCAGTGCATCTAATCCAATTGATGTTACTTTTGATACAGATTTTACAAATCTAATGATAAAATATCCTATTAAACTAGTGAAATCCAAAGAAGTTGATAGCATTTTAGTATATGCTATATTTGATTTTGGCGAGTTGATGGACTTTATTGACCAACTTGGATATTTAAAGGATGATAATTTAAAAAATATAAATTCTACAATCGACTCATTTTTAATGAAACCCTTGACTAAACTAATTAAGAAGTTAGGTGTTCCCATTTTTTATTTAGGACCGCAACCTTATGAAAAGTTCATAAATCAAAAATTTTTATCTTACGATTTGCCTATTTTTGATTTCTGGGATGCCCCAACAAAATGCTTGAGTGTTTTAGTACAATATATTGAATTTCGGAATAGTATACCCGATTGAATTTTTTATTATTTGTGACATTTAATTATGTACTATTTTTTCTTATTACTAACACGAACTATCATTTTTTTTTTTTAATTCCGCTAATATGTCCCGAACAATTATTTTTAAAGGAACTTTAAATAATTCAGATTAACTTTTCTATAATAGAAAGAGTAAAATGTAATTTTTTGGAAAAAATGATCCAACCTAAAAATAATTCAAAAAATCAAGATGAACTCAAAAAAGAATTTGAGAAGTTAAAGCGATTAGAAGAAATAAGGAAGGAATTCATTGACATTGCTGCTCATGAATTAAAATCACCATTAACTTCTGTTCATGGCGCAGCACAATTATTGAAAAAAATATATAAGGATAAAATGAAAGATGATCCTAACTTTATGGAACTAATCCAAATCATTAATAACGGTTGCGATCGATTACAGAATTTATCATTAAATCTACTAGATTTCTCTCGAATGGAATCTAATATAGAGAATTTAAATAAAGAAAACCAAGATCTTGTTGAACTCATCCAAAATTGCGTGAGTTCAATGAAATATTTACTAGAAAAGAAAAAACAAAGGCTTGAATTAACTCTTCCCAAAAATCTTTATATCATAATCGATAAAGTAAAGATTGAACGAGTGATTATGAATTTACTCTCAAATGCTATTAAATTTACTCCATTAGAAGGGGAAATTTCAATTAAATTAGAAAGTAACAGGACTTATACAGAATTCTCAATAACGGATACAGGTATCGGAATAGAAATAAAAAATATAAATAAATTATTTAAAAAATTTAGTAGGATCATCTGTGAAAAGAGAATGAACATAGATCGTGAAGGGACAGGACTTGGATTATACCTTTCAAAGGGAATAATTGATTTACATGGTGGGAAGATATGGGTTCATTCTAATGGAAAAGATCAAGGGAGTACTTTTTATTTCACCCTACCATTAAATAGCAAGTAATTCTTAATTTTAAGTTTAATTTTAAATATTTATGCCTTTTTATTGCGTTTTCCTAATTCTCACTAACTATAAATATAGGTTTTATTGTGACATTATTGATATTGAAATAATTCTATTTTAAGTAGAAAGTGAGGATATATGCCAATTGAATTAAGAAATCCACCAGCAGCAATTCTTGCATCTGGTTCGAAAGAAGGAGTTGATTTAGGGGGACAGAAATGTTTTTTAAGCATTGATGGTAATCAAAATTTAATAAATGAAGCAAACTTCATAACTGAAATGAGTTGGGGTTCCTTTTATAATGAAGAAGGTCTAGAAGATCAAATTGATTCTTTCACGACTGTTGAATATTATTCCTACAAGGATGATCCAGATGCATTAGCTAAGACTATTACAAATTGTTTGAACCACATAATTGAAAATCAACGATTATTTTATGGAATTGCTGATTTTGAAGTCGATGCTTTTATGAATGAAAATACTGTAATACCAGGATTAAAATTGGATTATAAAATAATCAATGAATTACTTATAGCTCATAGAAAAATTAGGGAAGAAAATCTTTTTCCTCAAATAATCTCTGATGCAAAAGGAAAAAATGCTATAAGAATTGAATTCCAAGGAGCGCACCAAAATAAGGTTCATTTAATTGCGTCAAAATTGGAAAATTTAGCGGACATGTTAAGAACGATGAAAGGATTTGTAACAGGTATCGTGTGTACATCAAAAGGGGCCGCTAATCTTTATATCATGACAGATAATATTGTTTTTAAAGATAATGAATTTCCAGAAATGTATATAGACCAAGAAAATATCGATATTATAATGCTTGCAATACAAAGAGAGATTTTGTTTCCTATAAGCTGGTTTAGAATTGATGTTGGTTTAAAATCTTTAGAAACTCTGGAATTATGGAATCAAATAAAAAATAATCCCCTATTAAAGAATGCTTTAGAAAATTATGAACGATATATTACAGCTCTTATTTATAAAAAGTTTAAAAATATTGCATCTACTGAACATATTGGTATAGATTTACAAGATGATTTCGAGAATTTGACTATTGAAGAGAGAAATAAAGCTCTTAGAGATATGGCTGATGCGATTAGAAAATTAACGGAGTTGTATAAGGAATAGAATTATCTTTTATTTTTTACCCGTAAAAAAGCTCCTGATATTGAGGATTTCTACTCTTTTTCTAAACTTTTAAATATAATCTTAATAAAGAAAATAATATTGATTAAAAAACTAGATAATCAATCATCGAATTATACGTATAAAAAAAAAAAGGAATCCAATATTATGAAGATAGATGAATCAATGATACACGGGTCTGTGGAACCCGGGTTTGAAAAGGTTAAAGAAGCTTTCATTGAAAATTTTAAAAAGGGAGAAGAAGTAGGTGCTGCGTGTGCTATTTATCATGAAGGCAAAAAAGTCGTAGATCTTTGGGGAGGTTATAGAGATAAAAAATCAAAAGATCCATGGAAAGAAGATACTTTAATACTTGTTTTTTCTACAACTAAGGGAGTATCTGCAATGGCAATGGCCTTAGCACATTCTAAAGGATATTTCAATTATGATGAGAAAGTATCGAAATATTGGCCAGAATTTGCACAAAATGGAAAAGAAAATGTCACAATTCGGCAATTACTTTCACATCAAGCGGGTTTATGCGCTATAGATGAACCAATGGATTTAGAAACATTAGGAAATACTGAAAAATTATCAAAAATACTAGCAGCTCAAGCGCCATTATGGGAACCTGGAAAAAAGCATGGTTATCATGCATTAACTCTTGGATGGTATGAAAGTGAATTAATTCGACATATTGATCCTCAAAAAAGAACTATCGGTCAGTTTTTCAGTGATGAAATTGCTAAACCTTTAGGTATAGAGTTTTACATAGGTCTACCAGATGATGTACCAGATTCTAGGATTGCTAATATGTATGCTCCAATGTATAAACTTAGAATGATTTTTAATACTGATAAAATGCCAAAGACATTTACTAAAGCATATATGAAAAAAGGCACAGCGACTAAAAGGGCATTCTCTAATCCTAAAGTTCTTGGTATAATCAATATGTATAACACGCGTGAAATGAGAAGAATTGAATTACCTGCGGCAAATGGAATCGGACAAGTTAGAGATATAGCTAAACTTTATGGAATATTTGCAACTGGTGGTAAAGAATTAGGAATTAAGCCTGAAACTTTAGAAGCATTAATGAATCCTGCAAAAGCTCCAGAATTAGGTACCATTGATGAAGTATTACAAGTTGAATCACAATTTTCACTGGGATTTTTAAAACCTTTTCCTGAAAATGAATTTGGAACGAGCATAAAAGCATTTGGTACACCAGGTGCAGGTGGATCTTTTGGTTTTGCAGATCCAGATACTCAAACAGGATTTGCTTATGCAATGAACAAGTCTGGCTTCTATTTGCTAATAGATGCTCGTCAAAAAGCCCTAGCTGATGCATATTATGATTGTTTGAATAATCTATAAGGATTAAATCAATTTAACATAAAAATTCTATTATTCTTATTTTATTTTAACAAATTCTAATACAAAAGTATCTGAAAGATGTGTAGTAAAAGACAAATTCTTTTTTATTAATTTTATATTGGTTGTTCTATTAAATTTAAATGATTATCACTAATTTTTTATATAGTATTAAATTTGTTTTCATTGGATTGTCAAAATTAAAATTTACATAACATATTATGGGATCTTTTCTATATTCGGAGTTATTTAACCCTCCAGTCGCAATACTTGCCACGGGATCAAAAGAAGGTGTGGATTTAGGAGGTAGTAAGTGCCTTCTTTCAATAAATAAAAATCATGATCTATTCAATGAAGGGAATATTGTTACCGAGATGAGCTGGGGATCATTTTATGATATTGAGGGTTTAGAAGATCAAATTGATACGTTTACAACCAAAGAATTTAATTCATTAAGGGATGATCCAAAAGCATTAGTAAAAACCATTATAGAATGCTTAGAAAAAATAATGAGTGAGAAAAAGATCTTTTATGGAATTGCTGACCTCGAGGTTGATGCATTCATGAATCAAAATACTGTCATCCCGGGACTCAAATTAGATCCCGAGCTCATTAACAAGTTAATGGATACTCATAAAAAACAAAGGGATGAGAATCTATTTCCTACTCTTATAAAAGGAAAAGAAGGTCAAACCAGCATAAAGATTACTTTTCAAGGAGAAAATAAGAAAAATTTACATTATTATGGTCTCGAATTCAATGAACTTGCTAAAAAATTATTAGTTGGTAAAGGATTTGCCACAGGAATTGTTGCAACGTCAGATAAGGCTGCCAATTTCTTTATGATGAATGATAGCATTACTTTCGATCAGAGAGAACCTCGGGAGTTTTATATTGATCAAGATTGTATAACTGTAATTGAAGCAGGCATTCAAAGAAAGGTGTTATTTCCTATTAGTTGGTTCAGAATTGATATAGGAATCCTATCTTTAAGAACTTTGGAATTATGGGATGAAATCCAGAAAAAAAAAGCGCTTCAAAAAATATTAAATAAGTATACTAAATATTCTTTAAGTATTATCAAAGAAAATCAGAAGAAAAAATAATTTTTTGAGGAAATAGCATTATTCTTTAAGTATTTTAGGTGCTTTAAAATACCCGTCCTTTTTATAACTACTATTTTTCAACGCATCATTGTTTGAAAGGGATTCCCAAGGAATATCTTTTCTAACTACATTTTTTATTTCTAAAGCGTGAGTAGTAGGCTCAACTTCAGAAGTATCTAAATCATCTAATTTTTTAAAATATTTTAAAATATCACTTAATTGAGTTGTTAGTTTTTCTTTTTCATCCTCGGACAGGTCTAATAATGCTAATTTCAAGACATTATCTATAGTTTCCTCAGAAAATTCCTTATCATTACTCATTCTTAATCAGGATTATAAAATATATTTCTCAAATTAATATTTTCTATAAATTATAATGCGATTAAATAATTATTTATTTGTATATAGATCTCATGATAATTCTATAAAAAAATTACATTAACGTAAAGTGAGTAGAAAAAATGACTGATGATGAAGATTTATGGCTAGAAATACCCAGTTTTGCAATGATTTCCTTAGCAAGACGAGGTCAAGAAAAGATTTCCCTTGATCAATGTTTTCTTCCGGGATGTGATAATGAAGATCAAAAGCTTTTAGAACCTATCAAAAAAGAAGAATTTGAAGATGAAAAGAAACACGTGAAAAATATTTATGTTAAATGTAAGAAATGTGGTGGAACTTTTCAATTCAAGTTTGAAACAATTAAGTATGTCGCAAAACCTAAAAACAAGAACTCAGAGAAATTAGATGATGAAGAAATTCTCTCGATGGGCATTGTTTATGCTTTAGATGAAAATGGAAAAAATCTTGGACATATTGGTTATTTTTAATAATAAATTATAATTTTTTCTTGGTTCAAAAAGGATGAATTCTATAAACAAATAGAATATTCTATAATACCTTGATATCACCTGATTGAACAATGTCTGTCTTAATCCCTTCAATTAATTTAGGAATAATATCTTTCTTATTCAATCGCTCTTCTGTTTTTTTTTCCTTTACATAACATACAATACATAATTCTTCAGTTTTTTTTCCATCGATATACTTATAACCTACACTAACACCCATTACACCAGATTTCTTTAAAAGCTCTTTCTCATGTTTTTTTTTAATTTTAGTGATTTTTTCTATTGGAATCATTAAATTGCCTCAGTCAGTAATCAAATCTGCTTCTAAAAGGTTTAGATAGTCATGAATTTGGTTAGCAATTGTCGTTCCTTCACCACCTGCGAAAAGTTTTCCTATCGCATTACCCTCTATATCAAGGACTAGACTACCCGAATCACCGGGTGCACTGAAACCTTCCTTACTTATGACAATTTGATTTGTAAAGTATGCAAATCTCCAATTTCCATAGCTAATAGGACCTATTGTAGCATCAATCCCCGTAATTAAACCTCCAGTAACATGGCAAGATGTTCTTCCAGATTTCTGCACCAGCATGTCAAGCTCAGCTTGCTTGACTCCTTTTGGAATACCTATTCCTTCAATCCTAGAGATAACATCTTCATTATTCACTTCGATTAAGGCAGCATCTACAAGATTATATTCTGGATACTCTATAATTGCTCTTAATCTGGTTTTCCTGCCAAATAAACGAGCAAACACGTTATAGATCCCACCCCAAAATCTAGCTGCTATGCATCGACTAGTGTCTCCTAAAAACTTAATAGGTATAAATCTTAGAAGCGTTCCTATCATGTCATTTGGGTATACACCACCATCATGGGATCCTGGCTGAAGATAAGGGTCACCAATTAGAGCATTATTTGAGTTGGCTCCAACATGATTATTAGTTCCAATGCATAATTTTCCCTCTTTCTTGTCTCTAAGTAATTCCCCGTTCGTGCCTGCACTTATCAAGTAATGTCCTCCAGAAGTACCCATCGGACAAGGTCTATGTCGAGCGGTTTTATCTAATTGGTAAGCTCTTATAGTACCTACTTGAATTACATCAGTTCTAAAACCTTCTATAATAGATGGAATTATGTATTTCTTCTTTAATTCCTCCCTTCGAATTTTTTCTTCTACCAAGCAAATAATAGACAACTCATCGAGTTTTTCATTGTCCTGGATTTTATATCCCGTCATCACTCCAACAACATTAGGTTTCTTAAATAATTCTTTTTCATGAACTTTTTTTATTTCCTGTATACTCATATTTTTTCTACCCTCCTTTTAATATATTATAATTTATCATTATAAATTCAAAATATTTGAATATAATAAATACGATTTAAAAAAAAGTTGATTTAAATTTGTGGTGCTATAAGTTCAGGCATGTTTTTCACATCAATTTTTCCTTTATGGAAGATTCCCGCATAAGAAGGTTTAACATGCTGCCATGCGCCAACATTTATTATTTCTACTAGTCGGTCATTTATAATGGCATCTCTTATATCCATGTCATGCGAATGACCATATACTATATAGTTTACCATTGAAAAATCGTGATCTTCATCCTCTAGGAAGTCTTTTATACCGTCTAAATAATACTCAGGAGTTCTGGAGGATTGCCATAGATTTAAGATTCTCATTTGTAATTTCAATAATTCAAAATCAATAAATTTTAATTTTGAAAATTGAGAATTAATAACATCGGTAGAAATCATTTTCCTGTTAATTAAATAATCTTTCATTATCCTTATCGTAATAGGACCAATTTCTTTTTTGCTTTTAATTATCTCATTCCAAAAATAATCGTAAATTTGTTTGAGAATTATATTGTCTGAGTTGATTAATGATTTCCAATATGGACCTATAAAAAATCGGACTAAATTATTCTCAAATTGATAACCATGCATCATCAGACATATATAACTACTATCTAAATCTAGACCATTGATTTTAATTTTTGAAATGGGTTCATTAAAAATCTGATCTCGGGAATCATATAACAGGAGCATATCCTTATTTTTCCACTTTTTTAAAACTATATATTGACAAAATGATGTTTCATCAAATAACTTGTTAAATTTACCATCTTTAAACTTATTTAGAAATTTGTCTTTTCTACCTTTAAACTTCTGGTCATAGGTACCTGTTATAATATTACCGGTAATAGGAACCTCATGATTTCCCAGTGCAATTATTACCGCTAATTTTCTTTTGATTTCAATTAACAGTCTAAAAATTCTCTGGATTGTGCCATCTTCCAGAAGAGTTTCTGGAATATCTGTAATCAAATCGAAAAAATCTCCTAAAATTAACAGAGCTTTTAATTGATTTCCAAATTCTCCATTATTGATATCTTCAAGAAAATTTACAAATGAAACTAAATCACTTTTTATAGCACCTAAATGAACATCTGAAACAACCAAGACTAAAGGATCGTTTTCGTACAATTTAATACCCTCGTTAAAGTAAATATTTTACATGTGAATATAGTATTGTTAATATTTAAATTTTACACTTTTGTCAAAATATTGAATAAGGATTCAACAATACAATTTCAAGGATTTAATATAAACCATTTAACACTTCAACCTATTTCATATTTATACCATGGAATTAATTTGGTGAAGCATTTGTTAAGAAATTTGCATTTTTTTAATAAAACTTTAAAAAAAATCATTTGCGTTAGTAAATTCTATTATTAAATCTTATCAATCAATTTTTTATTTATAATAACTTCTATAATCACTTAAAAATTCTAATTACACATTTCTCATTTCTTGCATAATTTTAATTAAAACATATATTATTCTAATCATTGAAAATTTTATTAACACATCAAGAAGGTAATTGACCATTTGTACGACTATTTTTTATTTGACTTAGATAATTGTTTATTACACATACCTAATCCTAGCGATTACTTTGATAATATTTTATTAAAAACTTTAAAGAAATTATCAATTAAAAGTACACTACCTAATAGAAAGGAACGAAATTCATTTTGGCTTTCTGGAGAGAACTACTTGAATTTATTAAAGAAATGGGGAATAACTGATAGTCAATATTTTTGGAAATATTTTGATGAAATTGATTTTCAATATAGAAAGCAACTCTTTGATAATGGGGAGATATACATCTATAATGATGTTATGAAAACACTTAAAGAATTAAGAAATATGAATAAAAAAATAGGTTTAGTATCAAATACAGCAGATTATATAGTTGATTATTTCTTAGAAAAGCTAAATATCTCTCTTTTTTTTGATGAAACTTTAGGTTTAGGATTCGATAAAGACCAATCAATTGCTAAACCATCCCCAAAAGGAATTATATTTGTATTAAATAGTTTAAATTTCAATCCTAAAAATTCGAAAGCAATCATGATAGGTGATTCACGCGTGGATATTTTCGCAGCAAAACGAGCAAATATTACTGCTTGCTTGCTTAAAAGAGATGAATATAAATACCCAAATAGAAATGACTGGGAATCATTTCCTGATTATGAAATAGACTCCTTAAATGAGCTTTTTCGGATTCTGGATTGAAAGGTTTTTATTTAAAGTTCTAATTTTTGTTGATATAACTGGTATTTGACTTTAATTAAACAAAAACTTTATTAATCTTAGACATTTTTGTAAAGAATAATGATAATAATCAACAAAAAATGAAAAAACGATCTAAGATGTTAGATAAATTACATGATAAAATGGAATGCTTTTTTGGATTTTTTGGAGTCATTATCGCGGGTATATTTGTCATAACCGCTGCATTTCTCACTCCTGGGTATAATCCAATATTTAATAATGTGAGTGATTTATTAGGAGGGACTGCAAAATCATTATTCAGCATTGGATTTGTTATTGGCGGTTCTTTAGGAATCCCTTTTTATATATATCTTGAAAGAAAATTAACTGGAATAAATGAAATTATAAGGAGAATTGCTACTGGTGTCTCAATTTTTACGTGTGTATGCATTGCTTTGGTTGCAATAGGTCCAGAGGGCGCTTATCCGGATCTTTATATGGTTTTTCATGGATTCGTAGCATTTATTTCCTTTGTAGGATCGGTTACTTATATTGGATTTTTCAGTATTTTAATGATAAGGGATGAAAATACTTATTTTCCAAAATACTATGCTTATTTTGGATTTATAATCGTTATTGTCTTAGGAATTTATTACTTAACTTTATCATTACCCTTGATTCAATGGACATTAACCATTTTAATACTTGCATGGATTTTGTTGATAAGCACGCATTTAATTTTGCATTAACATTTTAAGAAAAATAATCAAATGATCTTGAATCTAATGATATCCTGAATGTATGATATTATAATCCAGTATGTTGCCAATAAATTATGCAATAATCTAATATTACACGTGCCTTTTTTATAATTTTCTTTAATTTCGTCGATTATTCGCATTTTTTCATTAAATTCTTTTATTTAAATAAAATTAAATAATCTCACTGATTTTTATCCAATACCAGATATAATAATTGAAAAAAATATATAATGAAAAACGAAGAAGAGTCTTTAAGGTTAAAAGTATGGCGGATAGTGAATTTAGTCCAATCAAATCAATTATATGTCCATTCCAAATTCTTGGAGATTAATTTTTTAAATGAAAAAGGAAAACTAACAAAAAAAATTCTCCCTGAAATATTGACTTTATGCGTTTTAAATGCAATTGTTCCAAACTCCGCAATGATTTTAATTGGAGGTCATGGCGGTGGTAAAAGCACCATTTGTAAGTTTCTAGGGCGAATGTTTACAGGGAGCTCAATGAATGAGGTTGAGCAAGCAATAATCCGGGGACATCCACAACTAACAGAAGAAAAATTAGTTGGGACTCTAAAACTCGGGAAGTTAATGAAAGAGGGAAAGGAAGAGGTTGTATGGAGAAAATTTATCACCTCTTTTTGGAAAATTATTGATGAGGTTAATAGGTTAACTCCTCATGCACAAGATATCCTTCTTTCTCTTCTTGCAGAGGGTACAGTTAAGTATTATGATGAAGTTACCGCAATTAATAAATACTGTCTATTTGCTACTATTAATCCTCAAGATGTAGGAACCTTCGAATTGAGTTTTCCTTTTTTGGATAGATTCAGTATTTCTGTCCAGATCTCAATGCCTAAAAGCCATGACCTACAATTAATACTTTCAGGTAAAGATACCAAATATTCAGGAATCGATGAACTCATTCAAGTTCCAAAGATTCTAAGTATTGAAGAATTAATGGAAATATGGTATTATGTAAATAGAATCGATTTTGCTAATGAAGTTAATAATTATATTCATGCCATCATTAGGGAGTTCAATCTTTGTATTAGAATTGATAAGGGAAATAGTGAAAATCTTAAACCAAGCACGGGATTATGTTCTGGATGTCATTTTAACACCGATCAGAATATTTGTAATAAAATAGACTCCATTTTAAGCGTGAGAGTCGCAAAAGATCTATTAAGATATTCCAAGGCATTAGCTTGGTTACTGGGTCTCAATCAAATAGATGTTAATATTGTGAATACGATAGCACCTTATATTTTCTCTCATAGGATTGCGTATGTTCCAAGAGAATTAGAAAAGGCTCCTTATTGGGGTAATAAATACGAATTCTCTGAAAAGATGTTAGAATTGATACAAAAAAGGTTTAAAAATAGAGAGCCTTGTTATCAAATTGTTGAAAGGTATAGAAATGGAAGTCCAAAAGAAATAGACTTAGCAGAGTTAAAAAAGTATGAAAAAAATGATTTAATCGTCAAAAACGACCTCATACCATTTGTAAAAAGGGTAAATAATAAAGAATATTTCGAACTTGCTCAAAAAATTAAAAATGCTGGAAAAACAGGAAAAATTGAAGAATTAGCGAAAATGAGGAATAATTTAATGGAAGATTTTAAAATTCCTAACCGTTCAGATCTGATTAATTGGTGTAATCAAGAACTTTATAAACAAACGGTTACAGATTATGGAATTGAATTTCAGCACTGGAAAGAATTATGGGCGGATGTAATCACGGAATTTCCAGACTTAAATGAACCTTTCAAGGAGTTATTCAGCCAAAGACAGACTAAGCAGATACGAACTGAAGATTTATTGATTGAAGTAAATGTTACTGGAACAAATGCTAATTCATTAGTTAACATCCAAATTTCAGGTGGATCTAATGCTTTAAAATTAAGGGAAATCCTTGATAGATCAGAATATATTCAAAAAGAATCAAAATGAGCTTCATTTAATTTATCAATTATCATATCAAGTGCTTTATTAACATTCAATCCTGTTTTACTCGAAATTAAAAGATAACCAAAAACTTCTTCATAAGTATCTACGATTGTTCCAAGAATTTCCGTAAATAAAGCCTTTGTTTCATCATCAACCTCATCTTCCTTGGTCCCTAGAATTAGAAGGGGGATGTCTCCACTTTCAGATAAAATATCCATCCATTCTTCTACTTTATCCAAAGTATTAAAACGTGTCATGTCAAATAAGAAAACGGCAACGCTGGAACCATCTACAAAATCTAGTAATAATTTTCTGAACCGATCTTGTCCTCCAAAATCCCAAAATATGAGCTCATAATCCTTACCGTGATGACTCATTGTTATTTTCTTGTTAAAAAATTCTACACCCCTGGTTAATTGAGATTCATCATCAAAAGTATTATTTATTACCTTGTTTAGAAAAGAGGTTTTACCGACTCCTCCCTCTCCACAGATTACTATCTTGATATACGAACCATTGATATTGTTCATTTTCAGATCTATATGTGTCATATATGTTTTTTTAAATATATTCGTGAGATTTATATTTAAGAATATTATACTTAGAATAAAAATGTATAAAATTAATATTTAACGGTTCTATGACCCATAGAATATCGATTCAATAAACTTTATAAGATATTATGATCATGAATCATCTTAGAAAGATAAATGAATAGATGTTATAATGATTGAAATCGACAAAAAAAGTGAGGATAAGGTTCAAAAAAGGATAAAGGAACTTGCTAAGCGTGCTTGGGCTAAAACTTGTAAAAATTTTTACTATCCTCCTTTAAATGAGCCTCTTTATATTTTTGATTATACTCGAAAGGAAGGTTTCTATATTGATCCTAAACATTGGCAGATAACCATGAATCTAGCCAATACGCCCCCATTTACAGAAAATAAAGAATATTTCAATTATTTTCATGCAATTACATTACACGAGGTTTCTCATTATCAAATAATCCCCTATGATGGATTATTGAACGCTAAACTATTACGAATGGCCATAAAACATGTAAACCAAATATTTGCTCCCATAGTCGTTAATATTTTTTCAGATTTAATAATAGATACGAAATTATTTCAAGATTACCCCGATCTCATGAAATGGGAAATTGAAACCACCTATAATTATGTTATTCAAGGAAATAAAAATCAATTGAGTAAATTTAGCATGTTCTTGTTTAAAGCTTATGAAAAAATATTTAATATTAATTTCATTGGGAGCGAACTTTATCCCGAATTAGATCTTCTAGTCGATAAAATTATTAAAATTATTTCTAAAGATTTTGAGGATGAGACAAAATGGGAGCAAAAAGTCTCAAAAGTAGCCTATCATTTAAGAGGATTAATTAATGAGACTTTTACTTTAATCAGTCCAGGAGTTTCGACTAGTAAGGGGAAAAGAAGAAAAAAAACTGATGAAAGTATTATTATCGAACTTCCAGAAGACATTTTAGAATTAATGGATAATCCTTTTGAAAATAAGAATTCAGATAAATTAAACCGTGATAATATAGATGGATTAAACGTTAAAGCAGAAGAATTTGCAAAAAATGTTCCTTATTCAGAATTTGGAGCTCCTGCAAGTCAAGCAGGTATTTTAATAGATGGAAATTCTCTTGCTACTTGGTATAGAGGTATAGCAAAAGACTTGATAAATATAAAGATATTTGAAAAAAGACCAAGTGGAAAGGTTCCAATTTATCCCGAAACATGGAGAATTGGAGATCCAATGGAACAATTAGATGTACCCCTTTCTTTAAGTAATTATCCTGTAATGATACCAAATATTACCACTAAAAAATGGGTACTAGAAGAGGGTTCTGGGATGATGGTTGAAAAGCAACTTCCTGACATTTTAATCGTTCTAGACTCTTCGGGCTCAATGAGATGGAATATTAAAGGAAAGACGGATAATGCCCGAGGACAATATCACACGGCAATAATAGCTTCATTTGCTGCCTTACATCAAGCAGCAAGTAAAGGTGTAAAGTTTAGCATTATTAATTTCTCTAATCATCCTGATATTTGTCAGTGGACTAGGAATATCTATGAAGCAGAAAATACAATTTTAAGATACCAGGGAGGTGGAACTGTCCTACCAATTAAAGGAATGGTGGATCAATGCAATAAAGCTGAGAAGAAAGTTCTTGTATTATTAATTACAGATTTTGGATTATATAACTGGGAAAAATCTAAGAAGAAATTTTTAGAACTAGCCAATAAAGGCCATTTTATCATAGGGTTTTTTATTGGCGCTCAAAAAATTCCTAAAAGTAAGTTTAAAACCTTGCTTGATAAAGTAAAATTCTATCCAATAAAAAATATTAAAAAATTAATCGATCTCGTTATAGAAAACGTTAATGAGCATTTTTCCATTTGATTAAGTTCTTAGATTTTTAACTATAATTTAAATTTTTTAAATTATTATTTTTAATAGGTAAAAATATTTAAAAAAAATACAGTACTCAATTTTTTATTAAAAAAAACTGAAGGATCCTTCAATGCCTTTTAGTATCGACATCAATAAAGAAAAAAACAGGGTGTTATTATCTTTATCTGGGATTATTCAAAAATCTGAAGAAGAAGATATGATTAAACAAATCCAGAATGTCGATATTGAATTAAAGAGAAAATATTCTATCTTACTTGATTTAAGAGATTTTAAGATGATGGAAGATCTTCCTTATATGATTAATAAGATTAGCAAAACTTTTAAACATTTAAGATATTCTGCCTTAATTGTTCCACATTCTTATATTGGAAATAACCAAATACAAACCTTATTAGTTAAGACTAATCATAAAGTAGAAAACCATTTTTGTGTTGATCTCAATGAAGCTAATTTATGGCTTGATTCTCTTTAAATATTTATATTGAATATTGTTTTGAATCCCTGATAATATACTACTAAAAAAAAAAGAATTTTTAAAAAAATATTTTAGGGTAAGGAGATTTCATTTGTATTCTCATCTAGGTTGATAAGACCTTTTAAAGCGAGCTGCTTGATAGTTCTAACCAGCATAATAGGAGGGATATCCAAGCTTTTTTTTAAATTGTCTAAATGAATATTTCCTTTTTCCATAATAGTTGCAATTATATCAACTTCTGAAATCTCTTCGGGAGCATGATCATAGACAAACATTGGAAAGAAATTTTCCTGTTTTAAACGTGCTATTTGTTTCTCTAATTCTGCCATCCTCGCTTTTTGATCTCCTGATAATTGATTTTCTTTATTCTCATTATCAATTTTCTTTTGGTCAAGTTCCGCTTTTTCTGCTTCTTTTGCTGAAATCTTTTCGTTCAAACCATCGACTTTAGAAACAAGATTTTCAAGCTCAAATTGGGGTTTTTTGGAATCTGAAATGATTTTTTCGAGGTCTGCATTTAACTCTTGCATTTTTAATGTAGACTCTTCCTTCTTTGATCTTAATCCCTCAATTTTATTATCCATTTCTTCTGATTTTGTTTTCAAGCTCGTTAATTGGCTGTTCAATACAGATATTTCATTATTTAATTCTTCATTTTCTTTTTCAAGAACTTTCATTAATTTATAAGTCTCGCTTAAACCTTTAATCAATTCATCATATTGTTTTTTCCATGCTTGATTATACGTATCAAGAACTCCTTCAAATTGTTCAATAGCTCCTAACATGTCTTTAATGACCATTTAAAATCCCACCTCCTCTTTTAATAAAACAGTTCCCGCCGCTTCATTAAATTCAATCGGTCCTCCTTCACTGACTATGTCTCGAAGGATCTGTTTTGCTTTAGCTTCAGGAAGGTCAATACCAATACAGAGTGGTTTTATTTCTGTTTGAGTCCCAGGAATTAATGCTTTAATTAACGTTAGGTGTTGAGTTTTGATATAGTTCATTTTTATAAGAGCTTTTATTGAAGCAACCCTATGACCAAAAGAACTGAGATAATTTTCTTTTTTCTCGAGTTCTTCTCTGAGAATTGATTCAAGATTTTGTAATCTTTCAGCAAATTTTTTATCTTCCTTAATTGCTTCGTGAACTGCATCGTCTAATTCATTTAATCTAGCTGTTCTTGTTTCCAATTCTTCTTTTTTAGTCTTAATTTTTTCATTCATGTCGGTTAATTCATTTTGAGCTGTTTGTATTTTATCAAGTAATCCTTGGCGTTCTTTGGTTAGTTCATTATTTTCTTCCTCTAATTTAGCAATATCTCTTTCATCTTGAGCAATTTTATTTTTCAGTGAATTAATCTCGTCTTTATTTGCTTCTTTTTTGTTTAAATTTGCTGTTTTTTGTTCCTCATAACTTGCAACGAGGTTTAATAGATTATTCGGTGATTCTAATATTTTTGGAATGGAATCAGTATTGATTGCTTGAAGCTCTTCAAGAACAGAAATGATCTTTTTAAGATTTGATTTTGTATCTGTTAGTTCTGACAATATAAATACCTCTTATATCGAAATTTTTATAAAATTAAGTATGAAATTTAAAAAAATAGTAAAATAAGTTGTATATATATCTTCTTAAAACAAATTATTTTAAAATAAGGATATGATTCGTTCGATTGGTAAATGATTATAAAATTAGAGATTATTCCCTTTTATTTCTACGAGCAATATCTTTTAAATATAATTTCATGAAATATCTTTCTGAATTACAGTAATCTAACCGTTGCGATGTTGTCAAATCTTGATATTTTTGTAGAGTCTTATGCAACTTTCTTAAAATTAAAAGATTATCATTTAAAGGATTTTTCCAATTTTCTTTTAAATAACTTGATAACTCCTCATCTATTTCATTTAATCTTGATAAGCTAGATTCCTTTATATTCAGTTCTTTCCTATCAGGTATTCTTATACTCATTTATTCTCAAGAATTAGAACAATTATTTTTTGGCATCATAATTCTGGGATAAAACTATATGAAAGATATAAAATGTTTAATTTGAAAGAAAGTAATATTTATGTAATATATGGGCAATCGATAGTAATGAAATTTAAACATAAAAACTGAAATTTATTTAGTCTTTAAAAAATATTTCATAAAAAAAAGCTATATATAATGGAAGAATTAAGGATAATTAGTTTGGAGAAAAAATCTTATTTTTTATGATTCTCAATATAATTATTTATCCATTGGAGGGAAGAATTTAACATAATTAATTACATTACTTCTGTAAATTTCATTGAAATTAAGTTAAAAAAAAGTAAAAATTAGAAATTAAACATTCCATCCTTTTTTCTTCAATATATAGTTTTTTATACGTTCAGGCAAAGCAAAGGTAATATATAAACCGAACATTGCAACAACATAGAGAGCTCTACTAATGAATAAAAAAATCGCTATTTTAAATGAAAATTCAAATACTGAAGCTATATTTGAAACAATCAAATAGAATAAAAAAGTTATACCCTTTAGTTTTACTACTGGATTTTCCGTTTTTAGAGAGTTTACGATAAAAATCACTCCTGTAATGATAAAGATAAATGTAAATATAATTACAGGGATATAATAAATTGGTGCAAAATCCAATTCAAAATCAGGTGTGTAACCCGTGCCAAAAAGATGTCTCTGTCCTAATATTATTACGATTAAAGTAAAACAAAGATAAATCGCAATATATGCAATATAAATCCCCACAATAATTTTTTGTTTTTCCTTATAGAGGAGGTTAGTAAAAAGTAGTAACCATGCTGTAATTCCAACTGCACTAAAGATAAATAGTATCAAAAAATCAAGTTCAGGTAAAATATCGATACCACTTAACATGTAAAAAAAATAATTTATCGCAGAAATGTAGGAAAAAATAGCAAAAAAACTTATATATATCGCTACTAAAGCAATATTTTTATCCTTGATTTTGTAGGATTTATATAATAAATAGGTACTTGCAATGGTAAATAATATCACCTGTAGTATCGTTAACATTAAATTAATTTGTTGTATGTCAAGTATTCCAATACCGTCCATTTTTTTTTCATTCCAAATTTTTTATTTTTTTATATTTTAACTATTCCTTCAAAAAATAATTCAATTGTTTTATTAATAAATTGATAATATTATTTAAAATGATTAATATAAAAAAATATTCCCAAAATCTATGATTTTTTCAACGAATCTTCGTGAAAAATGAATAAACCTAAATTTTAAATATGTTATAGATCATTACTAGAATAATTCAAACATCTAAATTTGGTTTTTTTTCTTGATTTCTTCTGATGATTTATCAGTTAAAATAGTAGTTCGCTGTCCAATCTGTAATACTAAAGGTCAAATGAATATTGAAAAAAACATTATTGATCAAAATACAAAGGGAATTACGGCAATTAATGTTGCAGAAAATCTCATATGTGAACATTCATTTGTAACCTATGTTGATAAAAATCTCGTCATAAGGGATTCATTCGTTTGTGATTTTAAGGTTGAAATACCCGAGATTGAGGATCCCGAATTAGAAAGATTTGAAGCACCAAACCTTTTTGATATAAGCATTATAAAATTAAATTTAATGCCTTCAGTACTCGCTAAGTTAATTAAAGCGATACTTTTAGGAGAAAAAATTGTTTATATCTCAGATCAAGAACATTTAAATGAGCATTATCTTAAGTTTTTACAATATATCTTTGGAGACACTTTTAATATAGAAATAATTTTTCTCCCACTTAGAGAATATAAGAGAAGTTCTAAAGATTATCGAGAATATTTCGTTTTAAATGGAAATAACATTCTAAGAGATAATAATAAAATAATTGAACAAGCAAAATTGAAGATTGAAAACTCTATTGTACAAAAATTTTTTAGGGATTATGATGATATTTCGAGTTTAATCCTCTTTAAAAATGAAATCAATAAAATTGAACGAATAATACATCAAATACTCAAGTATCATAAATCGCAAAAAGAAGGACAAGAATTTAGGACACCAGAAGCTATTTCTTATTTGAATAACATTTATAAAATTAATATACCACTTTCTTACTTTAACTTCTTATTAGACATCATTGAATCTTACTTTGTTTTGGACTTAAATAGGCCCTCAAAAATGACTGACTTTTTAGGGTTACTCTAAAATATTTTACGATGATGCTTTTTTAATCTACTACAAGTTTTGTTCAACCTTAAAGACATTCTTTGGTTTTTTATTGAAATATAAATATTTTTAGTGTAGGGTATATCATATATGCCACTAAAATTAGGTTATAAAGTGTTTTTAAAAATAGTTAAAAGTCTTACATATGAAATTTTACATTTTTTATCTAAAAATAAAATTAAAAGAAAGTTATAATATATATAGACTGTCAAAAAAAATAAAGTATTTAGTCGTCAAGTTTCTATGATCATTGAAGTCTTAATCTGTGCTGATATGGCATACAAAAGAAAAGCGTTGAGCACGTTCATTTCCTCAAATCCATACATGGTTATCGTGAATATTGCACGAAATGGGATTGATGCCATGAAGATGGTAGAAAAATACTCACCAGACATCATGGTGCTTGATATTAAAAGTGATAACCTAAAATTCTTATATGGATTTAAAGAATTAAATAAAAATCATATCCTTCCAACGATCTTTATCTTAGAGTATGATGATGATATCAATTCAATTGGAAATATTTTATTAAATTTAGATTTTAAAGAATTCTATTATGTAAGAAAACCTGAAGGAACTTACCAAGAGCAATACAAAGGGATAATCGATCCTTTGACCAATAAAATTCTTAAGATCACGAGAACGAAGTATAAAAAAATAGAAGAAAAAAAAAAGTATTTAAGAGAAACATTAAATCAACGAGATGACTTCTATTATAACAAATTCCAGAAAAAAGATACAGTAATAGATACAAGTCCCACGAAGATTGAAAAAGATGAGTCTAATGAGCTAGATCTCACTGATGTGTCTTTAACTCCTGATCTAGATATCCATTTAGAAACAAATATAATTGTAATGGGTGCAAGTGTTGGTGGTCCAAAAACGTTTAGAAAAATTCTGAAAGAAATACCTCCTTCATTTCCTAGTCCTATTTTATTAGTTCAGCATTTAGATCATTTTTTCATGCGTCAATTTGCCGTAAACCTTAAACGTGATTGTAATCTATCCGTTAAAATACCTCGAAATGGTGAACAAATAGAACCACAGACAATTTATGTTTCTCCAGGGGGATATCACATGGAGATAATAGTTCTAAGTAATAAACCATGTATAAGAATATTTGAAGGAGAACCAGTGAATTTTTGTAGACCTTCCGTGGATGTACTTTTCAATTCAGCAGCTCGAGTATATAGAAATCACACATTAGGTATCCTTTTAACTGGTATGGGTAAAGATGGTGTTAATGGGCTCTTAGCAATAAAAAAAATGGGTGGAAAAACCATAGCAGAATCAGAGGAAACTAGTATTTTATATGGAATGCCTAAAATGGCAAAAGAAAGCAAAGCTGCAGATAACATTCTTCCCAATTACAAGATTAAAAATTATATGATTAATTTTGCTAAGAGATTACATGAATAAACAGATTTAAAAATAATAAATAGCTTAGTATGTATATGAAGTTGTATAAGATTAGTGAAGAGGGAACTCTAAACGAGGTTAATAAATTAGACTTCATAGAAGATGATGTTTACATCGTAGATGATGATAAAACTATTTATATTTGGGTTGGGCTTAAGGTCCCTCAATCATTAAAAGATACAACAGCAAGCACTGCGCGTCAACTTGATAAAGAAAGGGGCGGAGCATCAAAAATATTAATCATGAAACAAAACCGGGAATATGGATCATTTTTAGCTATTATGTCTCAATTAAAAAAAGGCTTGAAAGCAGGGATTGACGTTGAACGGCGACCAGAATTAGAATTAGAACCTCCAGATGTAATTAAATGGTTAAATCAACTTAAAAAATATCGTAAAATTGCACCAGAACTTAAATATGCTGTCTTTAGGGAAGGATACCCGGTAATTGAAGAGGAAGAAGTTCAAGAAGAACTTAATTTTGAAGAGCAAGTGAGAGTTGCCGCATATTATCTATCTAAAGAGGATTATACTTATGATGAGTTATGCTGGATGCTTGCAGAACGAATTATGAAACAAATGACTCGATTAGCCTCAATTGAGGATATAAGACTCAAAGCAGAAGAAGTCTTTAGATCTTCCAGTACATATGATGAACTATGTTGGTTAATTGGAGAACTTGATATTCTAAATAAATTCAATTTTTTTGAAGATGAAATTACTCCTACCCTTTAACGTTTTTAATATTCAAATGTTATACCAATTTATTTTTTCTATTTTCATTAAAAATTTTTAAAATTTCATCATATTCGAGATTTAATATAACTTTCAAAAAGATTATTTCTAAATAATTTGGTAGTATTAAAAGAATAAAAAAAAATGATTACAATTACTTTACAATTTTGTATATAGAAATTCAAGATAATTCATTACTTACTGTTTTTTTAAAAATGCTTCTTCCTAAATGTTTGAGATAAATAGTCTTCCTAAAGAAAATTATTAAAAAATGGTACTGAGAGAACTAATCAAACAAAAGATGAATCCAACTCCCATTATTTGCTCTATACTTCATTTAGTCATTTTTCTTTTTTTTCAAGAAAAATTTGCGAAAAACTTTTAATGACATTTAAATAGGAACTAGTGATAATTATATAATTGAGAGAAAAAATGCCATGTTCAAGGAAAAATAAAAGTATTGCAATATTTATCTTTTTTTTATTGATTCTATGCTTAATTTTGTTTAGTAATGTCAGAATTTCATATGCGTTAGATAGTAGCGATTCTTTAATAGTCGATTTAAATTTCCTAACTCATGAATTCTCTGATAAAAAAGAAACAATGAATAATGTAAGCGCGATTAATATTGAATTGCCCTCATCAACTTGGAATATTACCCAATTAGAAATTAATTTTACAAATATTGAATATTATAGCCGAGAGCTGAAAACTATTGAAGATTATCCAAATAGTGATGAATTTTTTGTAGACAAGCAAAACACAGAAGGAATTGGAGTTCAAATTAGTATAAATGAGATTACAACGATTTATGGTGCTTATCTTAATTTAAAGATATTAGATATCCATATGCATGATGAGCTATATGTTCGAATAAGAGGTTATGATTCATCAATCAATGCACCAAATAATACAATCTATGGAGAAGTAACTTTAAATAATACCATAATTGATGGTTGGAATTATCAGAACTTTTCATCATCCATAAGACTCCCTAAAGGTAATTATTTTTTAGTACTGGAAGGATTTATTCAGGCGGAAGGTAAATATCATTGGTATTGTAATGATTTAAATCCTAATAATCCCAATTTATATATATCAAAAAAAAGCGGATCTGGTTGGAGCAATGGAATTCAAAATTCACCATTTTTATATAAATTAGATCAAGAGATAAAGAAGAATAATGCTACCCCAGAAGAATTCAATATGACTGCTGAAATAAATGAAGCATCTTATAATATCCTCAATGGTCCATATAATGGTTCTGGAACACTTAATTTAAAAGCTATCAATTTTTCTCCTCAGGAGGAAATTTTTCATATTAATGTGAAACCAAACAAATTCTTCTTTAATTTGAGTTATTATATTAAATTGAAAAATCAATTCTATTCTAATGGTTTCGTTAATATAACGGAAAATCAAGATAATTTATGGAAAATTATTCCTGATATTAATAGGTGTAATTATAATTATAGCGTCAAGATTAAATTACCAAATAATTATTATGATTTAATGGTATTGAAAGACAGTGTAGATATTACTCTATCTGAGAGTATTTTGAATGATGGATATTTTTTATATATATTGAATGATACCATTGATAATGATGTTAACTGGGAAATCATGGTAAAATCACCACAAATCGATTTAACTTTAGATCTCAGTAGAGGTACTGAATTTGAATTAGGTAAAGAATTAATTTTTTCTGCCATAGCTCCAATTAGAGAAGGAAATTTTACCTTTATTGTTTATAATGAACTTGGAGCGGAATTGGAACGAACTATAATACCTGTAGTTTTAGATGAAACTATTTATTCTTTCAATATAGAACCAACCGCTTCTCTTGGAGTTTGGTCCGTCTATATATATTGGAACAATTATTATGAGGCTAGCGTTAAATCTCAAGAATTCACTATTATTCCCCCTTCCTCTGGCAGTTCCTCTCCGCTTGATCTAAATCCTATTCTAATAATTATAATAGCTTTAATTTTAATTAGTGGTACAATAAGTGTTACTGGTTACCAAACTATAAAAAGAAAAAAGAGAGGAAGAGACTTAAAAATTAAGAAAATTTCAAATAAATTTAAGGATATACTCAGTCTAAATTATTTAATGATTTCTGATATTAGATCTGGAGTAAATTTATTCGAACAATTCTATATGGGAAAATCAATGGAACCAAGTCTAATTTCAGGATTTTTAGATGCTATAAAAAATTTTGGGATTGAATTAACCGGTTCTTATAGAAAAACTGAAACATTAACTCTGGATTATGAAGATTCAATAATTTTAATGAATGAATGTTCAAATTTCAGGTTAATTATAATAACTTCAGATAAACCTTCAGAGGAATTGACAAATTCAATCACTAATTTAGCAAATGAAATTGAAGAAAAATATGGGGATCAGATTCAAAAATTCAGTGGAGGACTAATAACTCAATTTAGAGGTATAAAAGAGTTAATAGAAAAGCATCTGAACGTTTCGTTTGCCTCTCCATTAAAAATAATTCAATCTACGAAAATAAAACTTGATGCTAGGGAAAAAGTAATCATAGAAAGAGCTAAAGAAATTATGAAACAAACTAATTTAAATTATTTTTATACAACATTTCTGATGCCTGATCAACAATTCGATCTTGGAACTACTAAAACCATATTTAATTTGATTGAAAAAAATATATTTAAACCAATTAATTTAAATTTTAAAGAATGAATATTAGAATTAGAGTAAATGTAATCAACAAATATTTTAATTGAAAAATCCTAGAATAATTAATTTTACATCAAAAAATAATATAAAATAGTATTATATAATGGACGAAATAATTTGGATTTATATCATTGATAAATCTGGAGCAACAATTTTTAGTTATGAAAATTATATCAAGGGAACTTCTCAAGTTAACCATGCTTTGTTATCTCATTTTATTCATGCGTTACAATCAGTTGCAAATAATATTAAAGAGGATGAAATTAAAGAAGTTCTTATAGATAAAAATAAATTCTTCCTAATTAAAGAAAAATTAACAAATTTTCTCTTTATTTTAAAAACTAAACTAAATACTGAATCTGAAATTATTAATCCAATATTGAAAAAAATTAAAGATATGTTTATTGAAAGATTTGCAGGACATTTCACTTTGCCTATTCAAGAAAAGGTAAAGATTTTAAAATCTTTCAAGGAAGATGTTAAAAGAATAATTGAGGGTAAAAACAACGTGTCATCCTTGATTGATTCACTCTCAAGAATGAATTGAGACCCTTAAACTGAATCACGTTAATTCATTTTA
Source organism: Promethearchaeota archaeon (assembly GCA_048938445.1). GTDB lineage: Archaea > Asgardarchaeota > Lokiarchaeia > Sigyniarchaeales > SOKP01 > FT1-020. Next base: position 44,008 of record JBHLME010000003.1, read on the forward strand.
TATTTACATTCAGTTGTTTTAAATTCTTAGAAGAATTCGTCGAAGATGAGTTGTTGATCATCCAAATAATGATCATTTGTTAAATGAATCACATTCAAGGATTAGAAATAATATTTAGATCACCTAGAAGAAGGAATAACTCCTACAGATTAATATTATATTTGTTTGAATGCTTTCTCTAATACCTCTTGAAATTTCTCAAATTCTTTCTTTATTTGAAAATGTTCAGCTTTATTTGTCGTGAGACCTAAATAAAAAACATTATCACCGTTTTCAGATTTGACTTCAAATTTTTTGACATATTCCTTTTGATCATTAAAAAATGAGGTTCTTTCAGAAAAGTGAACTTTTTCATTCACGAGACTCTGAAAAAACTCTAAATCTTCACTAATTTTCGTACTTATTTTTTGTTCAAAATCCCTAGTGTCAGTTATCTCAGAATAATAGTCTGCTATGATTAATCCTGATTCATCATATAAGATAATATAGTTTGATTCTAAGCTTTTTCCAAGGTCTTCAATATATGAATTGACACCATTCAAGTTTATTAATTGACTCAATGAGTATGATACTGCTTTTGATAAGGAGGAGATATCATAATAGGTGGTATCAAAAAACTTGAATCTCATGTGACTATTTTGTTCTAATATTAATTTTTTTAATCTATCCCGACGAGTTATTATTTCTACATCTTGCTTTAAATTTGGATCAAATTTGCTAAAACACACCATTACTTCATGGGAGTATTCCATATCATTATAAATAATTAAAAGTTTCTTCAAATAAGCAAGTGAATCTTCAAACTTACTTTCATCTTGAATGTCAATGATATAGTATAGAAAATCCGTTTCTTCAAAATAAACAAGGTTTTTTACGTATAATTGCCTGTATTTAACTTGCCCTCCCATATCCCATATATTTATTGCGAAAAGATTCAAAAAATTAAATGAATTAAATTCTATTAATTTCGTGGGTAATAATTCCTTCACTAATTCATAAAAATTATATTTCCTTCTCAGGGCAATTAAAAAACTGGTTTTTCCAGCATTGTCCAAACCCGTAAAAGCAATTTTTATCTCTTTCAAGATATGCGAATTCCAACTTAATAAATAATATTAAAAATATTATGAAAAAAGAAGTATTTATGTTTTTTGTAATCGTAAATGAATAATTTAAAAAATTCTACTTACAAATTCTTCAAATTTCATGCTTCTCAATTGTTCTGCCCAAAGTGTCTTTAAATTTGGTTTATCTGGCAGAATATTTTCAGTTTTTAAAAGTTCATAAAGTTTTTCAACGGTTCTTTCAATTAACAATGCTTGAAAAGTAATTTTATCTTTCACATCCTTAGTGCTTTCATCTATTTCATTTTTCATTTCTTTAATTATCCTCATCCAGTTCTCTGCAAACTTCATGATCAATTGATCAGTTTTCATTAATTCTTCCATTTTATAAATGGGAAAAGTAATTTCATATTTTTCTCCATCAAATTTTATCAAATCATTCCATTCAAGGATTAATAAGTGATTTTCGAGGGTTTTGTTTTTCCACTGGTAATTAACATTACATTTATATTCATCGTTTTGAATTAAAAGAGGTCTTGGTGAAAAATTAATAGTATCATGAAGTTGTTGAAAGGTTTTTGGGCCATCAGCAAGTTTAATGAGTATCTCTCTTCGAACCTTACTTTCGACTACCCAAGGTATTTCAGAATCATCCCAGGGTTTATTCGATGCAAAATCGAACCATGGTTGTATTTCATCTACATTTATTTTTCCTACAAATCGATAATCATTATATTTTGTATTTTCTTTCATGTTTATCCTCCCTTAACAAGAATTCATTCCTCTCCCAACATTGCCTCAATTAATACTTCCGTGGCTTCTTCTTCAGTCAAACCTTTGGCCATTATTTCATCTAACCACTTTTGTGGAAAGCGACCTAAAGAAGCCTCATGAGAAACGCTAGAAGTTGGATCAGTAGCCCGGATAAATGGTCTTGCCCTGCAAATAGATCCTTTTCCAAGAACAATTTCACTACACTCAACATGACCATTACAATGTGGAGCATTACCTTCCGTTATGCCATACATCAACACTTCTCCCCCATCACGTGCGGCAGCTTTCATTTTCAGAATACTTCTTGCGTTTTCTCCTTCTAAGTAGATTGCATCTCGAATTCTCACGGAATCATTTTTATTCTTGCCAAATGCTTTTATATTAGATCTGATGACACTATTTTCCATAGCATAAATATCTAGCATAATTTTTACCTTACCTGGAGTTCCTTTAGTTAAATTAAAATTATTTTCAAACACGCTATTTTCTCCAATATACATATACCCAACTGGTGCAACTAACGCTCCACTATTCTCTCCATGATAATGAGTTTCACTGTAAGTAAAATTACAATTTTTTCCTATATAGAAATGTCCAAACATTTTATGAATCAGTCCATTTGCATTAGGAAAACTACAATGTGCTTGAACAATTACATCAGTATTGTCCTCCGCAATTATTCGCGGAAAAATCTCTTGAATTCCCGTTTGCTTGTTAACACCAAAGCATAAATGAACGGGTTCTTCAATTTTAGTTCCTTCCTTGATGACTATATCTGCTACAATTCCATTAGGAATTTCTCTTCCCTTGAGGATTATTCCCTCATATTGCTCGACACCCTTAATTTTGTTAAAATCTAAAAGTAATTTGGCACCTTTTCCATGACCTGGTATGAAATCATTAATATCAATATTATAATCTTCTAAACTTTCCAATATTTCTTCGGGATAATCACTATTGGTCATATATTCTCCTCTCCTGCAAAAATTCGATCAATATAATCTTCTGGAAAGCATGCTTTTCCATTTCTATAAAGGGTTCTCTTACAAAATTCCTTCAAACCCGCTTTTTTACAATATCTTAACATTACCCGAGGAAACTCATCCGTGATTAGTGTATCACCATGCCATATGAGTGTACCATAATCCGCAACCATTCCAATTTCTTCTCTATGGGTTATAAGCAAGATTGTCATGTTTAAGGTTTTAATTTTATTAAAAATGTTGAAGAAATCTTCGGTAATAATCACATCTAATCCACTATCGGGTTCATCTAAAATTATTAATCGGGGTCTCATGGCAACAACAGCTGCCAGTTCAATCCTCTTCCTTTCTCCTCCACTGAGAGTTTCATCAACATATCTATTAATATACTTATCTGGAGGTAAATTGACAATATCTAAAGCTTCACGAACCTTTTCTCTTAAATTTATTTTATCTTTAATACCTAGTGAAATGTATTTTTTTACGGATAAACCATCAATTCGTGCTGGTTCCTGCCAAGCTAATGTAATACCTAATTTAGCTCGTTCAGTTATACTCATTTCGCTAATATCTATACTATCAAAAAATATTTTTCCATCGGATGGTTTATAATTTTGAAGGCCCATAATTGTATAGGCTAATGTGGATTTACCTGAACCATTTGGCCCTATGATTGCGTGGATGGATCCTTCTTTTACTCCAAATGAGGTTTTATTTATAATGATTTGTTTATTATCTAGCGTTGGAATTGTTAATTCTTGTAATTCTAAAAGCATGAAGAGATCACGTTCTTTTTTTAAATATAAAAAATATCATGATTATAAATCATTAAATTTTTCCATATATTTATTATGCTATACAATTTTGATTTGAAATATCTAAAATAATTTATACAAATAGATTTAATATATCTTCTATTCTAATAATTTATTAGAATAACAAGAAAAAATAACATGATGTGAACAATTAAATGGTTCGTAAAGAATATATATGCAAGAAGGGAAAAAGAAGTAGCGTTATAATAGAAGATGTAAGTATTGACATTCAAGAAAATTCTACTTTAATTATTGGTTTCGCAGGTATTGGATTATTAGGGCCAATAATATGTAATGCGTTAATTGAACAAATTCCTGATGTCAAAGAAATTGGATTTATTACTTCTGAATATTTACCACCAATTTCAGTATTCTATGAAGGTGTATTAAAGCATCCATTTAGACTTTTATATTCACCTCAACATAACATTCTTATTGCTATCTGTGAGGTTCCATTTCAAGTATCTTCGGCATATTCAGATTTAGCTAAAACAATTTGCAATTGGGCTTTATCTGAAGATGTTAGAGCTAAAGAGATCGTAGTTTTTCAAGGTATCCCTCATAGAGGTGTACTTGATGATTATCCAGTATATTTCGCTGCTGAAGAAAAATTAATGGAAACATTACAGAAATATGGAATTGAGAAAGTAAATAAAGGAGTTATATTAGGTCCTGAAGCGACGATCCTAAATGAAGCTCTTACAAATCGATTAAATGCTTATGCACTCTTTACTCCTGTTTTAGAAATCCCTACTCCCGAAGGTGGTGCAGCAATATTAGAAGTCTTAAATGAGATTTATAAATTAAATATTGATACAAAACCTTTAATTGAACAAGGAAAAGAAATAAAAGCTAAAATGTTAGAATTAGCCCAGAAAACACAAGAATATCAGCAACAACAATTACCTGAAGCTGGAAAGGGCTATACTCAATACTTTCAATAAATTAATATTCTTCTTTTCTTTACTCTTATTTAATTTTACTTTAATTACCTCATTAAAAATTTAATATTTTATAAGAAAAACTTTTATCTTCACTTATTTATTTTAGATTAATGAAAATGCCTAAGGAAAGATTTGTCCCGATTCAGATTGACCAAGAATTATGCTTGAAATGTGAACGCTGTTTGAAAGCATGTAAAACTAACAAAGCAATTTATTTTAAAAATAGCATCCGACTTGTTGATTATAAGAAATGTAAGGGATGTTTGAATTGTGTACAGGTTTGTCCCAGGAACGCAATACAAGTCACGTCCGTGATGCCTAATCAAGTTTTAAGTATGAAGATTGATCATGATAAATGTAACATGTGTGAACTTTGCTTGGATGATGAGGGTAATTTCTGCCCTAAAAATCTTTATTATAAAGATAAAATAAAGAAGGATGGAAAAGAAATTGATGGAATTAGATTTAATTTTAAAGAAATCGCAAAATGCCAAGCATGTTTAGTTTGCGAATCTTCATGCCCTGAAGGAGCAATAGAATCAGTTGTTTTTGATAATTAATTGTTTTTATTTGACTTCTTTTTTGATCCTAAAACATAACCTACCAACCACTCAAGAGATCCTATACCACCTTTCCCATACCTGTACCATATAAAAGTTAAAATGCCTAAAAATCCAATAAAAGGGAAGACAGTTGTCAAGAAATCTAAAACGCTAAACCTCCATAAAAATAATGGGATAAAGATGTATTCAATCAAGAAAAGTGTGAGAGACGCTTTTCCATAAAATTTTAACATTCTAACGAAGATATTATCCTTTTGCATGATATCAATTATGTAAAAAATAATTGCTATCGTGATCAAGTCTAAACCTAAAGTATAAAGCACGTTAGAATAAGTTCCAGTTATCAAGAATTTAACAAGTCCTGTAACTGGTGCAATGTTTTGCTGATTCCACTTATAAAGCAAATCCATGTAAGGATATGCACTTCCAAATTGATATAAGTCATCAGTAAAATATTTCTGCTCCAAGCCGATAAATATTCCCATGAGAGCAAGAATGATTCCCCACATTAAAAATACCTTTACAAGGTGTTTATACTTCTCATCAGTACCTTCAATCATCGTATCATAAATATATTCACCAACAACAGGTGCTATAAAGCAAACAGAAAGCCAAGGTAGGAGGGTAACCTCTGGTTGTGGTGATGAGATAATAAAATTAACAATCCAAAAAAAAGGATTAATATTTTGTAAGGTCCAAAAAAAATCTCTAATATCTTCAGAGCTAAAAAGTATTATCAAACCAATTATAATACGTGGAAATTTTCTCAGTTTTAAAGCATAATATGTAAAGATTTGAGCAAATCCAATGAACATCAAGATGTTCCAACCCCAAATATTAAGGGAAAATAAGTTATACAAGAAACCGATGATTATAATAAATAAACCTCTCATATAAATAGAATTTCGAATTACACTTTCGGGAACTTTTCCTTGTTTGCTTTTCGTGGTGAAAACTACACTTATGGTTGAGAGAACTATAAACATTCCTGGTCCTAAAAATTCTAAAAATATTTGGCCTGCCGCGGCGATAAAAACAACGTTCTTATCTAACCACGCAAGGCAGAAGTGGAGTAGAATGATAAACATCATGGCTACTCCTCTCGTAACGTCTAAAGAGTCTATTCTTCTAGGTTTTGTTTCAATTGGATCAGCTTTAGTTAATAATTCCTCAAGCTCATTGTTCACATTATTATTTGGCATGATATCTTAAAAAATTTGTTTTAAAATATGATTAATTCGATATTTCGTTCAGTTTCTTCAATATGAGATCTTTAATTTGTGAGAAATCCTTAATGACGTGAATTCCTTGCATTTTTTTTAATTTCTCCACGTTTTGAATTTCGATATCTCTTATTTGGAGTATTAATTCACTACCGTTAGGTCTGTGTGTCTTAATAGGCAAATCTTCTTGATCTGACGGCAATAAATATACTTTCATTCCTCCTTTGATTGCTTGTGCAACACAATTAGTAATTAAAGTATCTGCTATTCCATAAGTAATCTTTGCTACAGAATTCGCAGAGACGGGACATACTATGAAAAAATCATATTTACCAATTTGTAAGGGTCCCGCAAGCCAAGGATTATTCGGTGATATTTCTTCTTTAATGTTATTTATTGTCTCTTTAAGATATAACCAATGTCTATACCATTTTATAACTTTTACTCCTTCTTTGGATAAAGCAACATGAATTTTTATATCATGATTCTCTTGTAGCTCTTTCATGAGATCAATGGATTCTTTAATGAGATAACCCGAGCCTGTAAACCCCCAAAGTACTTTCATGCTAAATGATTTTTTATTTTAGTTTCTTTTTGTTAATTCAAGCTAATTTAAAAATTTAAGGAAATTAATATCAATTTAAAATAGATAGAAAAACTATTTTTCTTGATGTTTAATTTTTTTCCAGAAGACTGGCATCTAACATAAAAAATTGAAGAACTCAATAATCCATTAAAACCTTCACATTCATTCCATAGGAATTTATATAGTTTCTAATAGAAATGTAGGGTGACGAAATCAAATTTTTATTACATTTGATTTGTTATAAAAGATTAAATTATACAAGATTGTTTACGGGGTTTTCAATCTTGTTATAATTAATCGAAAATATATAAGTGAATTATCTAAGAATTAGAACTTAGTAAAAAGTATTAAGTCTTAAACAACATAATAATTCTTGCTCTTCGTCCATCAATTGGATATTTTCATCAATCTTTCCATGATATTGATTGAAAACAATATAGTCTTCGAATGAATCTTCATTTTTATTATATCTCCAACTTGGAATATAACCTCTTGGGGATAAACCTAACTCAAAGAATATTTTTTGGTGTTCAGGTTTATGGGCACTCACGAATACTTCTATATATCTGACTTTTAAACTCCGGGATTGTTTAATGAGTTGATTTGCAAGCACGTATAACTCGTTGATATCCGATATTTGATATTTCGTTTTTTCTATGTTTTGTACTCGTGGTGTGTGTAAAAAGGAGATGAATGAATCTGTTCCTTTAATAAAAATTTTATATTTTTCATATCCAAAATTATCTCTCGAAACTTCAATATTGAGCCGATGCATTAATTCATTTACAGTTGTAGAATCAAATTGAGGGATAGAATGATAAATCTCATACTCACCTAAATTATATCGCTCATCAGAATACTTAAACACACCCACGACTTCTGAAATGATGCAAGGAACTTTAACAGACCTCATTTCTGTGAGCGCTATCATGTCGTAACATATTGCAAGAACATCCGACTCAGGTTTTTCAAAAAAATTATCTTTATTTGGATAGATCGCAACAGGATGAAAGCCACCATGACGCGTGACATATTGTACCTTAGCGTGGGCAGTGCGATTTTCTGAATACCATCTGAAGATTTTCCCGTCATATTTTATATAATTAGAAACATAACATCCAATACAAGCTTTTAAAATGTCAAATTCTCCTATGAATTTTTTCTTCACAATGAGACCGCGAGCATATCCCCGTTTTTCTTCAAAATCTAAAACAAACGTGAAACTCCCGCACATTTCTTTTGTCTTGGGATGTATGAATACGAACCATTCAATATCATCCCTTTCCAACATGTCTCTTATAAATTCATGATCTTCCATTTCCTTGTAAGGATATGATCCTTCATAAACATCTCTATAGGTAAAAATGATCTCATCAATATCATCAACATTTGCTTTTCGTATGATGGGATTAATTTTTCTTAAGGATGTTCTCTCATGAATGTTAAAATTAAATAACGTTCCAGAATCAAAATCGAAACCTTCCATTAGACTGAAAGTTTTGAGATAATCTTGGGTATATTTAGACATTATTTCAGAACGATAAAAATCCAAGTCATCATTAAAACATAGTAAAGCCATAAAAAATACCTTATAATATGATTACCACATATTCTTTTTAGAACTATTTAAATGAAAAAAAGGGTAGGTATAAAACTCAGTGAAAATATTTGAGATATTGAAGGATTTTATTTCATATCATTTTCGTCAAATATGAGAATTTAAATATTAATTTTTGATTTTATTTAAAAGCCAAACGAGATTTTTTCCTAGAATCTTTACATCTTTTTTTCCTTCAGAATCATTTTGGATTTCCCCAGAATATGCACCAATTCCTATAGCATAACCTAAAATAATCATTTCGTTTACATAAAAAAAGAAATTCACTGTGTTTAAAGACTGTATTCCACCTTGTCTCCTTTTTGCTATGATGATAGCACCAATTTTTCTTTTAAATTCAGTTTTATTATTCAAAGAAATAAAACCCGTCCTCTCAATAAGGCATCTCATTTTTCCTGGAACATCGCCTAAATAAACTGGTGCTCCAAATATAATTGCATCTGCTTCGACCATTTTAGTATATATTTCATTAAGATCATCTTTTTGAATACATCTACCTTTATTCTTTGCACACTTATAACAAGATAAACATGTATTTATTGTTTTTCCCGCTAATTGTATTATTTCAGTTTCAATTACATTACTTTCTTCTTTTATTGAGTCAAAAACCATTTCAATTAACTGAAAAGTATTGCCCTTTGGACGGGGGCTACCATTGATTGCCAAAACTTTCATATTTAAGTTATCACCATCATATTTTGGTTATTTTTTTCTCCATTTTTATTCATAAATACTATTAATTTTAGAGTGGATCTATTAAGGGAAAAATATAGAAAATATAAACACTACGGGGGGAACTTTTAGTTGGAAAATCCTGGATGTTAACGTAGCATCAAATTGAGGTAATCCTTTATTTAATTTTCTATTTCTCTTTAGTTTCTTTTTTAATTCTATTTTTATTCAAATAAATGATTTCTAAATTTCCCTCCAATTATTGACTCTAATGGTACCCTAATATCAAACATTCTATTTAAAAAAATGGGATGGAAATTATGGTCAAATTTATCTCCCACCACTGAATTTTGCACCAACCCAAAATTTTTTCTTTAAATATATATGATTGAAAAAATCACAAAATATGAAGAAAAGTGATTATGATTGTTAGTTTTAGAAACAATAAAAGTAAATGAAGCTACAAGTATCAAGGAAATTAAAGAAGTATTAGAAGATCTACTCTATGTACCAGATGAACGAGTAAAAGTTAAAGTAATTGAGGAATATTGTATATATCTAGATTCAAAGTCTAAAAATAGTAATTATGAAATAAAATCATTCATTGCCCGAGTTAATGAGATTCCAGTTGGAATTGCAACGTGTTACATTCATCCAAGTTATACAAGTTATGGACGAAAGTGTGGAGTAATAGGGTGGCTTTACGTAAGCAATATTGATATATGTAAAGAATTAATTGCTCGATGTGAATCATTTTTCATTAAACAGGGAATTAATAAAGTTCGAAGTGGAATAAATTTTCCGAAAAGTTTAGGGGGTATTGGGTTTCAAGTTAAAGGATTTAATGAACAAATGTTATATGGAGTGGCGTTTTCCTCACCCGAACAAAACGAGCTTAAATTTTTAATTGAATTGGGATATCAAGTCGAATGTAACTATACATGTTTACGAGTATCATCCAAAACATGGGATAAAGGAAAAAAGATAAATGGTAATATTAAGTTTAAATACGTGCCATTGAAAGAGATAATTGCAATACATGAACAGGTGCAAGAGCTTTCAAATAACTCTTTCCAAGGAATATTACCCGACACTTCAGGTGGAAGGTTTGAAGAGTTCATTTATGCTTTTAAACAAATGCCCGAAAATAAATCCACTTTAAACCATGATATCAAGCTAAAAGAGCTTTCCAATAATCCCGCTTTTTTAAACGCATGGGAATCTTGTGATCTCGAATATATCACTCCCTTAATGCCGATGGCTTTTGAAAAAAAAACAAATGAATTAATTGGGGTGTTATTAGGCCTACCAGACTTATATGAGCATTGGAATGGCAAGAAAATAACAAGAGTCAATGTTGACACGGCAATCGTGAGAAAAGACTATAAAGGAAAGGGAATATTCTCGGCTCTAAATAACATAGGACAATTAACATGTAGTTTATATGGAATGACATATTTCGAAGGCACGACCGTGTGGACGGGAAACTCTCGGGGCGTGAACAACACGGATGCAATAAATTCAATAATGCCACATTGCATTCCAATAAGAAAACATGTAGTTCTCCAAAAAAGATTGAGGAGAAAACTTGGATAGAATTTTATTAAAAAAACGATATTTTATTTCTTTTTTTATTTAAATAATCTGGATTAAATGGAGTATTCAATATTAAATCAGTTAATATCATTATTAGTGAAAATAATGACAAATAATCATGATTATTCTTTTTTTGGACAAATTACTGGTTTGATTCTATCAAGCAGTTCTAGATCACAACCTTATCTTTTCTTCAAATGCGTGAAGAAGAAAAATGATGATACCTGGGAAAAATTAAAACAGGGAGAAGGCAAGACAGTCAAGATATCGCTTGAAGAAATCGTGATGATCAAGAAAGTGCTTGAAAAAAGATCAACAGACTGGTCTACATTCCACAAACATGAAGGAATAAACACTAAAATTTCCTTTAAATGGAGTGATAACAGGGTTAACGTGAGCATAGGTGACTATTTTAAGCCATTAACTGAAGCTCAAACTGAAATTATGAAAAATCTTATAGATCATATCTATTATGAAAAAATTGAATATGCGACTATTCTTTCAGGATCAAATTATACTACGAGAAAACTTCAAGGGGTAGTTAAAACAAATGAACCATTAAACTTGAGAGTAGAAGAGGTGAAAGTAGAAAAAGAAACTCGGAATGTTAACATTAATGGTGTCGTGAACGGAGAGACTACCAAGGCACTTATGATCCACTTTAGAAGTGGAAATGAGTCGTGGATTCCAAAATCCACCATACATTCGAAATATGATACAAGTAACTTGGATGAGCAAGAGTTCTTGATTGAAGAATGGATTTTAAAAAAAAATGATATAATTACTATATGATACTTTTTTTGTAAATATCGCTAATAATGTCTAATAACTTTTTCTTGAATAAAGGAAAATTTGAAATTTTCAAATCAAACTTCTTTTCCTGGTGACTTATTTTGTTACCAAACAATACTCTTTCAATCCCTGTCATAACGTTTGATAATGATATTGATAATTCTGAAAAATTAAAGTTTATTTCTTTATTAGTTATATTACCAGAACTATTGACTTCAGTATCTTGGATGGATCTTTTCTTAATGTGTGATTTAAAAGGCAAGAGCTCATTAATTTCATTTAAAGGAATATTTAAATTCTCGAAAAGCTTTTGAAATTCATCTTTAAGTTCATCAGTCAATTTAATATCCGTGAATCTCATTGAAATCCACTCCTCTAAAAAATCCTTTGATATTCCATTCTTCCAATGATTATTCCGCAAGTAATCATAAAGCTTTTGGGGATTAAAAAGCTGTTCGAGCTCCAAATTAGCAGGATTTACTTTTCGGGATTGATAATCATGTAATGTAAGAGTGAATTCTTTTGCAACATCCCGGTTCTGGGTGATGATGAGTTCATACTCATGGGAAAAGGAGGGAAATCCACTTGAAAATGAAGAGCTACTATTTAATGTAATTAATCTACTAATATTCACTTTTGGAAGGATGATGTCAAAATATGTCTCGACAAATGCTAGAATTTTTGACCAATATTTTTTAGGGTAATCTCTTAAAATTACTGGTAATGAGTCTAATTTTCCCACTTCGATGTAATCCTTGAATATTCGTGTCGCTGAGGCTTTAATTTTTTGAATGGTATCGAGTAGAATGTCTGGATTTTTAGACATCATGATGAGATGACGTTCAAATTCAATATCCCTATCATTAAACTCGTGGTTAAGAAAGGTCTTGGTCTTTTTATTATAAAACACGAAACGTTCAGCATTAGCCAAGGATCCCGCATTTTCCTTGACATTTAAGATGCATCGTATGCCTTCAATCTCCAAGATTTCTTTCAGTTTTTCATTGTCGAGATTATAAACAAGAAATAAATTAGGATTTTGAGAATAAGAATTCACCGTCTCGCCTTCAATGATTTCTTTTAGGTTATAAAGAGCTGTAGATTCGATATCAACTATATTATGACCAACAGTAAAGGTCTCTAAGGCGTGCAAGTGTTTTAAATCAACATATGGAAATATGACTAGATTCTTCTGTTGAAAGAAGAGAATGTTAAGAAATTCAGGTTTGATGAAATCTAGACCTGCATCCATCTTTAGTGCCTCCAAAAAACATTTTTATAAATAATTTATTATATTTGTTCTCTGAAATACCCATAAATGACCTCGATCATCAAGTTTTCAAAACATGGAACTATATTATCACCCTTCAAGGCATTTGTTGGATAAACCACGAGCGATCCATCTGGATACTGAATATCTGAGGGAAGACCTAATTGCTTCTTGAATGTATCCATTTTAATTGCATTTTCTATGTCTCTCTTATTTAATTGAATGACAAAAGGTATTTGCTTTTTGTTAGTAAAGCTAATGAGTTCTCTAAAACTTCGCTTGTTTTGTTCTAATTTCTCTATATCAGAATCACCTACAAAAACGATACCATCAGCACCATCTAATACGTATTCTCGTGTTGAAAGAAATCGTTCTTGTCCTGTACACGTTACGACTTGGACAATTATTTTATAATTTTGTTCTGCAAATGTGAAATCAAATGATAAAAACAGGGAATCTTGCCATAACGTCCTGCCATCCGTCGTTTCTATAGAGAATCCATTATTAATCCTTGTAAGACCAAATTTTTCTCTCAAGCGATAAAAATTCGTCGTTTTCCCCGATTCTCCAGGACCCCAATACACAATCTTGAACTGGATTAGTTGATCATTCCTTTTCTCCTTATAATCCTTGCTTGAAGCACTTTCTTCTTTTTTGATTCCATCTGATTTAAGGCTCATAATTACATCTCCCTCATGTTCTTAAGATATGGATCCTATCTTATCACTAAATATCTCTTTTTTCATCTTTTTAATATGTTCCTTGAGTTCTCGCTCGGTCATTTTCAGTGTATTTTTGATAGAACCATTTTTTTCGATTAAATTCTTAATTTTTTGAGCAAATCGTCCCATTTGTAAATTAATAACACCAATATTTACTTCTTTATCAGACAAGAGAACAATTAGTATCTCTCTCTTGCCCTTTCTACTGAGTGAAACCGTTCCTATTGATTTCACATATAGCATCATGTTATTATAAATGATTGTGGCTCGCTCTAATGCTTCTGCCTCAAAAAAGTCTTGACCTTGCCGTGCCACGCCATAAAGTGCAGCACCTATGGAGCTCAAATCCCAGTAATTCAACTTTTTGTCAAACCGAGAATCAACGGCTATTAGTTTTGCGTCTTGATCGATGGCAATGAGACCGTAAATGTAACCTCTCCTGGTAAGTTTTCCATATTGCATTTTGATGTCATCTAACACACCTGTAATCTCATTTTTATACAATATTTTTGGTATACTATTTATCATTAACTGATAAACCTCATTTTTAATATTATTGAAATAAAGATATAATAGAACTATTTAAAGAAAAAAACAATATGGTTTTTTAAAATAGATTTAAGTTACATAAAAAAATGAAATTAAAACTATCTTCAATTATAGTTTTTTTAATATAGATTTTTTAGTAAGATGAACCTGTTTAGTTCTCGTGTATGAATTTTCTTTGATAATTACATTAGATAACATTATTTCATCACCATCAATCATCTGCTTTAAACAATTAACAGCATCCATACCCCACGCAATTACTTGAATGCTATCACTGTCATCACTCAAGTAAAACCTCAATAAAAAAGTTTTTTCACCATTTTTCGAAATTTTTTCTAAAAATTCTTCAATATGAACGATACCAGAGATATTTGTTATAAAACCATCCTTTTCAAGCGCCACAGAAATTTTAATAGGATTTAAATCTAAAATTGAAGATTTCATATATTCTCTAAATAATTTAGGAATTTTTTTATTCACATCTTCTTCAAGAGGTGCTAAAATGATTTTTCCTTTCTTGCCTAAATGGACTTCCAATTGATCCTTAATCCCCATCTTAGAATATCCCCCAATGATTCTCACAATCTCATTAAACATAAAATAATCATTCTTCATCACGTCAACTTGAGAGTCCCAAAGCACGATCTTGATGCTTCCAGAACCATCATTAATGGTAAAAGACCCTACAATTCCTTTGGTACCATCTTTCCTTGTAAATTCTCTAATTGGATAAATTCTTTCAATCCTCCCAATGATTACGATACTGCTCATTCCATCTTCAACTAGGGAGATATCGATTGTAAAATCATCATAGTCAAAATCCTCTTCCATAAAATCAATGTCTTCTAGATTATTATTAGTACCCCTAATGTTCACACCCATTTCCTTAGCTATGACAAAAAGAATGGCTTCATTCGACATGAAGCCACCTAAAATTTGGGCTTTTTTATTAATCTGATGCTCAATTTCTGACTCGGTCATTCCAGCATTAATAAGTGCTTGATATAAATCATCAACATCCGGAATCATTGAAAAACAACTAATTTTGATTAATTCCGAGAATATTTCTCGTTCTATGAAAAGCATATGCTGAGCAATTGCATAATGCTCTCAAGTTTTTCTGGATTAATCTTTCATTTTTATCAATGTTTTTATCGTTCATGTCAGTAACAAAAATCACGACACATATCTGAGTGCTCATTTTAGGCCAAAATACTTTTTTTCTTAATTTTTTTAATAAAATTCGTAGGTTCGTGCGTGCTCTCTCATAATCAAACACGGGAGCAAGCCGATGGATTTTATGCAGATAACATCGCACTTTTCTCTCGAGCTTTTTAGGTTCAGGCTCCCAGATCATCGTGTAACTCCTATAAAACTCATTTATTAGATTCAAATCAAAAAGAAACCTCTCAATTATAGATTTAACGGTCTCAATGTTAACACCGGTATATAGGGACAGTTCAAGATAACACTGATCAGATACCTCTTTTAGTAACATAGTATCCTGGCTAATAGGGAAGTTTCGCAAGAGCAAGCTTAATACCAAGGTTTTAATTTTCCTTGATGCATATCTGGAGTAATTATTTAGAACCAATGGTGTTATTTCTTTAATTTCTATAATCGCTTTCATCTTATTTTTCCTTTTTATAACGGTTTTGCTTGATTAATCGATAAAAACTATAATTCTAATTTTCTTTATCTTGGTTATTTATAAATAAAAAATATTTTAGGTTTGTTCTGACATAATTTGAGAATGTAAATATAACTAAGAAATAGTGGATTTAAGTAGTAATTTCTATATTTTGAATAATTTTAAAAATTTCCTTCCAATTATAAACTCTAATCACGTTATGTTCGCATGTTGAATCTTGATTCCACGGTTGGTTAAATAATAATAAAAACCTATCCTTTAGTTTTTTTATTGGTTCTACCAAGTTAGGATTATCATCAACATAAACATGATATTCATATGTTAATTTCACATCATAAGGAGTTTCTGGTACGACAATCATCTCCTTATAATGAATATCTTTCTTTAAATCATGCAATTCTAGCTGTTTTTCTAAAGAATTCCTACATTTTGAATCTAATGCTGATAGAATATGCACTTCATGCATTTTATTTAGTTTTTCCATGTAAATAAGAGCATCATCATCAATAAAAGGAATTTCCTCTGGATGTTCCATAGTTTTATAAAAAAATGTGATAAATTCTTCAGCAGTTAAATTTAATTCTTCATAAAAGTCCCATCGTTTAATATCTTCTTTAACATGCTGAGTTTTAAATGTTTCATTGTAAATTTTAATAAATATTTCTATATTATCTAACAATACGCCAACTACATCAATAGCTATTTTCATAGTAATTTAGATTCACATGTGATTTTTTTAAAGATTCAAAAGATCCTATAACATTAAAATATGTTGATTATAGAATAATTTTTATTTTTTTTATAATAACATCCCCAAATTTCAATTCTCTCCTTAATTTTTTCCTTTAAATATTCTCACGGTATATATTGTTTTAAAAATGATTTATTCCGTGATAAATAGTGAAAAAATTAGTAGAAATTGGGACATGTCCAAAATGTCAATGCTCAATCTATATTTATAAAACTAATCAACACAAGCGATTTGCTAAGTGTGAAGGTTGTGAAACATCATATCCCCTTCCTAAAAGGGGCTCATTGAGCATTTCTGCATTAATTTGCCCTCTAAGATCCTTTCCTATACTAATCGTGGACAAGCAAGGTAATACGTCCTATTTTTGGGCAGATCAACCGTGCTTTAGTTGCATAAACTATGATAATTGTAAACCTGTAAATGAGTTAATTGAAGAATTCATCGAGTTAGAGGTGCATAGATATTAAGAAAAATATCCAAAGATTAGCAATTATTTTTATGTTATTTAGTTTGATTGTCTTTATTTCCTGTTTTAACAAACAAGATATAACTCCAGAGGGTAAAACCACTGAAATACCACAGATTCAAGAACCCAAGACGAGTGATGTAATTCTCATTGATAAGGTCTATAACTTCACCACGTGGCGTCCCTGGAAGATGCTTGAAGACATTTCCTTCACGGCAGAATACAACCATTATGTGTATTTTCAAATAGTAACACCCTATGTATGCGCCATCACAGTGACCATCTTCGATCCCGAGGGCAGTGTCTATGATGTGTATTATCGTGGTGAATTCAGCCAAGAATCGGGAATGCTTTCTTTTCCTTTCGGAGCCGCGATTACGGGACCACACGACATCTTGTTCGAATTAGAACTTGAATACAACTTGAACATATATATCAAGATAGAGCAAGCAGCTAAATGCTTATATGACGTGCTTTCGCAAAGGGAAATTCAAAATCTCAAGCAATATGGCGTTGCCAAGTTTGAAAATTATCCCCCTCTCCTGAAAAACGTGATAATCGAGTCTGACGTGGCTTACACGCTTTATTTTACACGAGTCACCCCGATTACCGTGAAACTACCAAACAACGTGCGATATAATTATTCATTGAAAGATACCGACCAAGACATCCTCTTTGAAATAAATTGGCAAGATGATCCCCTTGCACCCATAGGAAGCGTGACAGAATATTCGTTCGGAACAGCACACGGAGGACCTTATGTTACCAACTTGACCATTGATTATGTATTCAATCCCGTGAACATCGCATTCGCAATCGTGTATGACCACAAGATTAGCGGAGAGATTGATGGGAATGCCACGGACCCGGGAGGAACTGAAGGATCCAACCTAAACTTTTCAATACCCGTGGAACTTGCAACGGGAACGATAATTGGAATTGGAGCATTAACTTTCATTGCTTTAGGTGTAGTCATTAGTAAACGCAGGGAGTTAAATTCTCCTTAATTTTTTTTTTAAAAAACAGTATTTATTTTAAAAACTCTATAATAAATTGAAAAATATTATTCAAATCACTATCTTGATTATAGATTCTAATATTTACTTGTTAGTATTAATATTTTTAATAATATAATAAATATGAAAATTTCAAGAGGTCAAACTTCTCAATCATGCACTCATTATATGAAAACATCTTTCCTAAAGAAGCAATGGGTGTCTTTAAAACATATTTACAATCTGGAAAATAGATATTTGTATAAAAAATCTTATTTTTCTTGTCATAATCTACATGCATCATTATTTCGCTTTTCTCTGAATCTTCTTCAATAATATCAGTAAACATCGTTAATAATCCCCTTTTTTCTCCAATTATTTTTTTATGTCTATTTCTAATATTGTTAGACTAAAACGTATTTTTAAACGTGGTTAATTACTTTTATTGCTAAAATTGATTTTAATTTAACAGGAAAGTTCTCAATTATATAAAAAAAGAGAATATTTAATTTAAATCTCAGATTGGATTATACACTTTTTTATTATACTTTATAGATATTATAGTTTGGGAAAAATTATCTTTCTCAATAATTAAATGAATAATAAAAAGTATACTTTTTTGTATAAAAGGTGAGTGATTATTAAAAAAAATTCTTTCTTTTTCCTTTTTTATTATCATTCTTCAGAAAAAATATCAAAGGTAGATTGTAAAATTTCATTCCTAATAGTTTTAAATATGACCTTGCATACTCGTTTTTAAATACAATAATTTTGAAATAAGAGGTGTGAAATCATAAAAAATAATTTAAAAAAGCGAGTTTTGATCATTTTTGGAGTGGTATTCGTCCTGTTTAGTTTCCCTTTCCTCAGCAGCAATTTTAATTATAAGATTGTTAGCATCGATTTTAATAAAGAAGTGAATACATCTTCAACTCCTTCAGTTGATTGGTATTATACATGGGGGGGAAGTGGAGATGATGAGGGGGAAGGAATAACCGTGGACTCGTCTGATAATATTTATATTGTAGGATCCACGGAGAGTTTTGGAGCTAGTAATAAAGATATTTGCTTCATGAAATTCAATCCAATAGGAAGCGTGGTGTGGAATTACACGTGGGGAGAACTTCATTCTGATAGAGGGTTTGATATAGCTGTAGATGATTCTGGCGATTTATATATTGCTGGAAAAACCTATAATTTTGGAGCAGGATATGGAGATATGTGCCTCGTAAAATTCAACTCTACTGGTGGCTTTGAGTGGTATCATACTTGGGGGGGAGGTGATGGTGATGGAGGATATGGAATAGCCTTGGATGCGGCGGGTAACGCCTATGTGTGTGGATCAACCCATAGTTTTGGAGCATATAATGGAGATATTTGCCTCGTGAAATTCAATTCTACAGGCGTCGAATGGAATTACACGTGGGGTGGAGCGGGAATGGATATAGGGTATGGAGTTGCCTTGGATGCTGCTGGAAACGCATATGTAGTCGGAGAAACGGATAGTTTTGGTGCTGGTTATACAGACGTGTGCCTGATCAAGTTCAACTCCACGGGAGTGGTATGGAATTACACGTGGGGTGGTGGATATTATGATTGGGGATATGGAGTGGATGTGGATGTGGCAGGAAATGCTTATGTTACTGGAAGGACTTATACAGATAGCGTTGGTGGCACTGACGTGTGCTTGATCAAGTTTAATGATGCAGGGGTGGTTGATTATTACACATGGGGGGGAAGCGAATGGGAAGGAGGATATGATATAGTTCTGGATGCGGAAGACAACGCATATATTGTGGGAGATACTAATAGTTTCGGAGCTAAATTTTATGATATCATCTTGGTGAAGTTCAACCCAATGGGAACGGTTGAATGGTATTATATGTGGGGTGGAGACGGATGGGATACGGGGTATGGTGTAGCTTTGGATTCGATGGGAAACCCCTATGTTGTGGGATACACGGAAAGGTTTAGAGGAGGTGATTATGAAATATGCTTACTGAAATTCGTAGAGATTACGCCTGATGGCTCTCAAGGTCCAGATCCCCTATTATTCTTAATATTAGGAGGGATCATAGGAGGTGTCGCAGGTGGGTCGGGAATTGTTGCGATTTGGGTATTAGGAATAGTCCGACCCAGAAGGAAGAGAGCTCGTGCCGTTCATGCAAATTGATTCAGTAGATATCACACTGAAGTCTTGAAGGACGGTGTTTTGATCATCAAAGCTAAATGCATTTAATAAAGTCCTATAAAGAATCAAATTAGCACCATAATTATTTATTTTTTCCTTTACCTTAATAAAAAAGGTAGTAAGACTTGTTGAGCGAATAATATCTCCAAAAGGAGTATCAATGGTAAAATGTAAAATTTCATTCCTAATAGTTTTATATATGACCTTGTATGCTCGTTTTTTAAGTTCATTAATTTATAAAAAAGAGATGAGAAATCATGAAAAGACAAACAAAAAAGCAGGTTTGGACCATTTTTGGATTGATATTTGTCATATTTAGCTGTCCTTTTCTCATTAATAATAATCGCAATATTAAGGTGAATGATATTAATCTTAATAAAGCCATCAGTACATCTTCAACTCCTACAGTTCAATGGTTTCATATATGGGGTGGAGATGGAGATGAAATTGGGGAGAATGTGGCCGTGGACTTGTTTGGCAATGTATATGTTGCAGGACACACGGATAGTTTTGGAGCGGGTAATACTGACATGTTTCTAGTGAAATTCAATCCATTAGGATATTTAGAATGGAATCGCACGTGGGGGGGAAGTGGAAATGATTTTGGGATTGATATAGCAATTGGTGCGTCAAGCAGCGTCTATGTTGCTGGAAGTACGGAGAGTTTTGGAGCAGGTAATACTGATATGTTTCTAGTGAAATTCAATCCATTGGGTGATATAGAATGGAATCACACGTGGGGGGGAAGTGGAGATGATGGAGGGTATGGAATGACTATTGACGCATCGGAAAATTTATATGTTACCGGTCTCAAGGAGAGTTTTGGAGCCAATGGATATGACATGTGCTTGGTGAAATTCAATCCAGCAGGAGGCGTGGTGTGGAATCACACGTGGGGGGGAAGAGGAATAGATATGGGAATTGATGTAGCCGTGGATACGTCAGGTAATGCCTATGTTGTGGGAACGACGACTAGTTTTGGAGCGGGTTATGATGACATTTGTTTGGTGAAATTTAATCCAATGGGAGGTGTTGTGTGGAATTACACGTGGGGTGGAGGGGGATATGATTATGGGTATGGAATTGCCTTGGATTCATCTGGCAAAGCCTATGTTGCGGGACACACGACGAGTTTTGGAGCTGGTAGTACTGACATATGTCTGGTGAAATTCAATCCATTAGGAGATATAGAATGGAATCGAACGTGGGGTGGAGATAGAAACGATGATGGATATGATATAGTACTGGACACGTCGGGCGACGTTTGTATTACTGGATCCACGAATAGTTTTGGACTGACACATCCCGATATGTGCTTGGTGAAATTTAATTCAATAGGAGTGGAATGGAATCACACGTGGGGGGGAAATGAAAGTGAGAGGGGACATGGAGTAGCCTTGGACTTGTTTGGCAACGCTTATGTTTGTGGATACACGACAAGTTTTGGAGCGAGTAATGATGATATGTTCTTGGTAAAATTCATAGGGATTACATCTGAGGATAGTAATCAGGTTCCAGATCCCTTGTTATTCATAATAATAGGGAGCATTATAGGAGGTATCGCGGGTGGTTCGGGAATTATAGCAATAGTGATAGTAGGAATAGTCAGACCCAGAAGGAAGAGAGCTCGTGCTAGTCTTGCGACTTGATTCAAGATGTATCACGCTGAAGGTTTGAAGGACGGTAATTGAACCGTCGAAGCTAAATGCGTTTCATGATGGCTTTTAAAAATTCAAATTCCTTCCAAATCTAATACTTTTTTTCTCTAACTTGAAATAAAAAGGAATAAAAAATTAAGAATTAATTAATGCTCTTGCATTCTCTTGCATATCAAGCACTTTTTTTGAGGAAAAACCAGATATTTTAGAAGCAAGATCATCAGGATCCGCTGCCAAGAGGTCTTCAATTGAAGAAATACCCTGACTTGCCAAATTTTCTGCCGTGCCTTTTCCGATACCTTTAACGCTTGTCAATATAATTCTGCTTGAACCTTTAGAATCCATATCACTTACAGATTCTTCATAGAGAGCTTCGATATCAAAAGTTACGATATCTTTATCATCCTCATACAATTCCACGTTATCAGTATCAGCAATCCCCGCTGACGTGATGTAAAACTCGCACTCTTCGGGAGGCAGGTCGGGAGCATCAACGATGATTCCCCTCCGTTTTAAAGAGCAATTTGAAGAGAATCCCTTAGTCTTGAACATCATCCTGAAGTGGCAGCCATGAGCAACAATATTTCCTCCTATGGCATCATCTGCAGCGAACATTCCAACCATTTTCGTTGCAACTTGATTCGTGAGTAAGATAGCACAATTATAAGTCTCTGCTATACGCGACAAACCGTGAATCATGTTATTAAGCACGGATTGCCTCCTTGCTAACATTCCAATGCCAATATATTCATTCCGCATTAATGCCATGAGACTATCAACAATGATCAATCTAACATTTCTGGTCTTACATAAAGTTTCTGATTTATGGATCATCTGTGTTTGGTGATCTGAGCTATAAATCCTTGAATGATATAAACGTGATAGGATTTTCTTAGGATCCATTCCAAATCTTCTTGCTATTCGCTTTATTTTTTCTTTTGAGAAGGTATTTTCCGTGTCGATGTAAGCAACCGAAGCATCCAATCCTCCCTTACTCTTAGGAAGTTGGACTGTCACCGCAATCGTGTGAGCAAGGTTGGTCTTACCTGACTTGAATGGTCCAAATACTTCAGTTAATTTTCCGGTTTGAATCCCTCCACCTAAAATTTGGTTTAATCCGCTTGAACCAGTAGTGATTGTCTCGACATTCTCATTAATTTCAGCAGCTGCAGTAAAATCAGTCATACCCAATGCATCTCTAGCATTCCAAATGAGTTTTTTTGCTGTCTTATCTCCTAAACCGTCGATTTCAGCAACAAAAGAAGCAGGGGACATTGCTAAAGCTTCAGCAGTGCTCACCCCATTTTCTCGAAGGAGCTTGATCTGTCGGGCATTAATTCCCTTGACCTGGTCTAATTCAGACATGTATCATTCACCTTTATTGATGTAAATATTTAAAATCATTTTTGGATAAATTAAATTATATGATTATCCATAAATTGGAAGTTTATAAAAGAAAAAAGGTACTAATGAATCTTCTTCTATATTTAATTTTCGAATTAAGATTAATATCTTGGATATAGTTAATCATGAAAGATTTTAAACATAAAATATTTGAGAAATTAAAAAAAAAAAGAATGTTTTTATGGGTATTAATATAGCGATATTTATTTTTCTAAATCGTGTCAAATTGATCCTTTTTTCTCTTGATTTGAATTGAAAGAACGACAGTAACCATGACGAAAATACCACTAATTAAGACTATTAATGGGTATCCTGGGATTGTAGTACCTTCTGGTTCTGAGTAAGTTCTTTGTTGATACGAAATTGTCAATATATCACTCCATTCTCCTATATTAGATTCCTCATAATCCATACTATCATTTGCTCTAATTCTATAATAATAATTACCTAAAGGTTTGTTAGAGAGCTCTATCTCTGTAGAAGAAATCCAATAAACTGTATAACTACTGAAATCTGAAGAAGTTGACTCCCATAATTCATAATATTGAATCCCATTAAGATCATAGGATGGAGCCCATCGTATTTCCCAATTATCCACATAAACTGTCTTATCACTTGTAGACCAGTCAATTTTTTCAGGTGGATTTGTATCACTTCCATTTATAATGTATAAATTATAATTACTTCCCCAATATGCTCCATAATTTTCTTCCATATATTGAATGGGTTCAAACCTTATTTTATCTGAATGCAGGTTACCATGAGCTCTAGAAACTCTAGAGATATAATGAGTGTCTGGTGGAGTGTAATAATAACTATAGCGGTAAATCATTGTATGACTACTCCAATACCCTCTCTCTATCCAATAAATATAGTTTGACGTGCAACATACATCTATGGGGTAATTACAGTCATTCTTGATAATTATTGTTGAAGAACTACTCAGATCATATTTTCTTATTTGACCATCTGGAGTTTCATCATAATCATCATCTTGAGAATACACAATAGAATCTCTAGGTTCATCAAAAAAAGCACTAAGTATTCCCACTGAATTTATTGTTAGTTCAATAGATTTACTCCCAGTATTATATAAGTTAATTAGGTTTGAATTATAATATATTGCTCTTTTATTTACCATTTGGATACCAATAGGATTAATATCTTGAGCAACAATATTTAAACTTCCTTCCGAATCACTCCAATGATAAATATCATCTGGTGTAATCCCATTACTAGTAGTAATCCATATAATATCTATATCTCCAAAGAAATGATCCGAAGAGATTTTTAGTGGAGTATATGGAGAAGAAACTAATTTCCTATAAGACAAGGTACCTAGATCTAATCGCATGATTCCGTTATTATATTCTGAAGTAGCTAAATAAATTGCATTAGACTCGACATCGATATCAATCACATTACCTAAATTTTCTTGTACCAAAAAAGGTATAAAATCAAGATAGTCCAGATCTATTACATAAATAGAGCCATTATTTGATACATCGCTGTAATAATATAAATAATGATCATAGATATCAAAAATTCCATCTGGTATTTCATCTACATAATAACCTGGACTTTCATCATTGTAACTACTATTACGCAACGATAATTCTACTTCTCGTTTTCCTTCATCAATATTTACATTAAATTCACTATTTAATAGAAGACATGCTGAAAAAACTAAGGAAATAGTAAATAATGTAATTTTATATATATTTTTCATTTTTCTCATCCATTTTTTTTTGTCTTTTGATCTTGTTTTTGTAAATGCAAATAGAGTATATAATGATTTTATAAGGTCCTATTTAAATTAATATACTAGAAAATTGAACTATTATTTTATCCCTCAAGCAAGTTCTAAACGAATTTTTAACTTTTAGTGTTCAAATCATCATTTTTTACTTTTTTTTTTATTTTCAGTTAAATATGCATAAATAAAACAATTTTGAATCTTTAAAATTACTAGATTTTTCTTAAAAACTATTTAATCATAGCATTTATATTACCCCTTAGGAGGAAAAACCTATTAAAAAGTAAATAATTAATTAATTCTAATGATTTTCCTAACAGAAAACCAAACCAGAATTGCATAATTCATATTCAAAATTTTCATTTATACCTTCAAGATTTATGCTTATATTCATTGACTTCCTTTTTGAGATTATATCATTAGATAAATTCACATTAACGGAGCAAATTCGCTCATATAACTTGTTGAGAAAGGGTTTTTCTTGTCTTAATTCTGGGACATAAGAAATCTCATGAATTAGAATCAAATAAATCTTCTCCCTTTGACATTTCATTATCAAGGGTGATAAGAGAGAATCAAAAAATCCATTGATTAAGGTGCTCTTATCTCTAATTGTGCTAGCCCTTGAGAGTTCAAATCTCAAGTGGTGGGATATGTTATCGATGACAATGAATTTTAAACTTGGAGGGAGGATGCTTTTATGGTTGATGATTTTATGCAAGACAAGTTCTTGTTCTACAAAATTTGAACAAGGAACGTTACTTGGGATCACATACACGTTTTGTTTCAAGTAATGTATTTTTGATCTAGAATCCTTGAAAATCGTCTCAAGGCGCTTATTGGAAAAATATTCAGATGCTTGCACCCATATACAGCTTTCTTCAAGAGAGACATCTGTCGTGAGTAAGTGTCCCATTATGAATTGAGCAAGAGTTGTTTTTCCCGATCCAGAGGGTCCTGAAATTGAGAGGATTCCGTTCTTGACAAGTAATTTTTCAATTAAGTTCAAATATGATTCTTGAGTATGCATTTTAGAACATTTATTCAAGTATTTTTAGTATTTCTTGACGTGCCTTATCATGCTCATCTAATTCCTCCTCATTATGATTCATATCTTTAATTTCTGAATTAAGACTTGAATTATTTTTTGAAAGCTGTTGCAAGAGCATGAAAGTAAGGAGTTTTTGAGCCTCATCTTGCATTCCAATGCTTGCACTACTCCTGAATATTCCCTTTCCGCCTTTTTTTCTAGATTTGAGATATATATATCCTCCACCTATAACTGCAATCAGGATAATTCCTAGGATATAATTCTGTTTGAAAATAACGATCATTGCAACTAAGAGTGCCATGTAAATGAATGCTTTCATTACCAATGCGCCTCCTCGATACCAATTTTATAAGGTTCTAATGGCCTGTGAGTCCTACGTGTATATGTATTCATGTTGGTTTTATTTGTCACTCTCAAGTAAGGATTCCTAAACAATTTTGAAAGGCCTAATAATCCATATTTAAACGTATAATAACCGATACCAATCAAAAAAAGATACAAGAACTCGAAAAGTACTATATTGAATATTGATAAGAAAAGAAATATTGAAAAAACTGATAATGATAATAAAAACAATTGATATAAAGAATATTGAACATCCTTATTGAAATAATAGACAATATTACCTAGATCAGTAGAGGAAGGTGAGGCACCCAACACTAAAGAGAGACACATGAATCCGTAAAATACACTTAATAGATCGGGCACATTAACATTAAAGAAAAGGTTAAAGCATAGGATGAACAACCACGTGGAGGCTATTAATGGAGCAAATCCTACAACGGCAGATTTTAAAAAAGTCCACTTTCTAGGGCTTAATCGTACATGACCATGAGGTGCAACTTTAGTGCTCCTTTCTGATCGCCATCCAAAATGAATTTCCTTTATCGGAACTCTTATCAATAAACACGCAATTACATGACCCAATTCATGGACGATGACTCCGATGAAATCAAGCACATGTAAAATTTTTTTAAAAGGACCTGATTCAATCCGATATAATGTCTTCCTGATGACTATCGATAAGATCATTATCATACAAAAGAATGCTATAGTATTCAGCATGACAAAATTATTCATAATTAAAAATATATAAAGAAAAAAAATAGTTTTGATTAGTCATTTTATTGTGACAAAAAAGTAAACACGAAAAATTTACTTTTAATATTTTTAACCAGATTTTTAAATTCTTAAATATTATTAAAAATCGCTTCTAAAACTTGGCCTTATATTTAATTTTTAGGATTAATTTCTTTTTTCCTTGGACTTCAATTTTCGTGACCGATCCATACTTTCAACTTTTTCCCTTTTTTGCAAAAATCCTCAAAATGAAATCGAGTGATAGGATGCGCCTACTATCATTTTTTGATCCAAAGAATAAGATTTAAAAAGAGGAGATACCCCCATATATTTCTTAACAATAATGAAAAAAATAAGTTGAAAAAAAATGGCAATATTTGGATCTGAAATTGCTAGAGTTTCTTACCCTGAAAATATGACTTGTGATGCATGTCATTCAAAAAACATAAAGGATCACGAACTCGGACAGGTGTGTGGAGATTGTGGAATTGTCCTTGAAAGAGTCAAATTGGAATATCATAGACCTTATAATGAAGAGGTGCTCCAACACGCAGTCTTGGGAGGTACGACCATGGGTACAATGAAAGAACGACTTCATTCGTCACGATCTCTCTACCTTAACAAATTAAATAAGTTACATTCGATTCAGGATTCTGAAGATGCCGTTAATACCAAGGCAAGGAAAGAAATCAAGCGAATTTTCGAACATCTTCAATTACCTAAATCTAAAATAGAATTAGCGTTTTTAAAGTTCAAAGATTTTCGTTCAAGCCTCCTTCCAGGAACCAAATACAGGAGTCCTGAGAAATTAGTTCCAATCACGATATATTTCTGTATGAAACTTAATAACATTTCAATTAGCGAGTCTGAATTGTTAGAAGTTTCGCAGATTAGGAAGAAAGAATTTAATGCTTTCAAACTTCAAATAACGAGGTTCATGCCAGAGTATGCCGAAAGAAATAGAAAAGATTATATCCTTCAAAAAATCATGGAAATTAGAGAGCACTTTTCCTTAGATATGGTATTTTATTATAGAGCAAAAGCAATTTTATATAAGTTATGGAATACCATTAATTGCACCAAAGATGAAGTTATTGCGGGATTAGCATGTTCCATAACGACTTTGTGTTGCTATCAAGAGAGGGAAGATATCTCTGTCAATAGTATATGCTCTAAGCTTGGTATCATGATGAGCACCATACAATCACAAGTGAAGAGGAAAATTATTGATAGATATAAGATTCCAAATTTTATCAGCCTCGTGAAATCATCTGATATTCTCAAAAAGATCCTCATTGCATTGAAAATAATTGAAGAAGATTTACCTGTGAATGAAAATGAGAATGTTGACACATGCAAAATAATTGAAAATGATTTCATAGAAATCAAGTTAATGAGAAAAGGTTTGGGCGCATTTTCTCATGATGAAAATGACAAATATTATCATTTTGCATTGAAAGATGTAAATGATAATCCAATTTTCATCGAGATTAAGACAAAAGCAAGACGTAAATTAGATGCTTTAAGTGAAAAAAAGTATTCTCGGAATTCAAATGGCTCTATATTTGAATTTGGAAGGTATAGATATTTCCGAGTTAAAGGACCACCTGTATAGAGCTATTATAATTCCTTTTTATATTTAAACTTAAATTAATGTATTATTTTTTATTTTTATCTTAATTAATTTGATTGGTTAGTCCTAAGCTATAATTTTATTGCATTTGTTATTGGCTCTTTTTATCGATTTTTAGCTTTTTTACTCATGTTCTTGACTTTCTGTCCCTTCCTTCCTTTCATTTTTTTTTCATCTCGAGCTAAAAGACCAAATACACCTGCAACTATGATTTTATTCTTTTTTTCTCTTTTCATAAATTCAACTTTTCTGGATTTTTTGATATTGAGTTGAAGTTAATATGAGGATCTATATAAATCAATCTGGTTAATAATTGAAATTTATGCATTTTTAACTCAAATTTATATTTTTTTTTTATATACTTCCATAAAAGACAATGTATAGAGCACATCTAGGTGCAAAAAATGAAATTAAAAAAAATAAGTTGTATATTTGGATTAATTAGTTTATTTTGTTTAACGATGTTGTCTGGGATTTTTAATATAGAAAATCTTTCAGAATATTCATATGTAAGTGAATATCAAAATGAAATCTTGACTCCTTCCATATCAGTTGGGACTAATGAAGATATTATTGACGAGATTTTGGATGCTAAAATAGGTTTCTTTCAAGCGGAGCAATTCTTTCCCGGATTGTATGAAACATCCATACATGCAACCTATTATGCGATCTATACAATCTTTACTCTTGGAAAGAGTAATATGTTAAACGAAAATACCATCATCGACTTCATTATGGCGCATTACAATAATTCCACTGCACTTTTTGAAGATAGTTATTCGGATCGATATCTAGATACAGACTTTAACCAGTGGTATTTTCCTCTCACCACGTTGCTCGAGGTAAATTGCTATGCGTTCCTCACGCTTGACTTGTTAGATGCCATGGACCGGATAGACACGCAAGATGCCATCGATTTCATCTGGAGCTGCTATAATCCCGTCACCTCGGGATTCATTGGTCAACCTTATGATGCAAGCTTGGAAGAAAAATTCAAAGTATCGACATTGGATAATACATATCACGCTATATATACCTTGGATTTGCTCATGGATGATTGGACGGTTTACAGTCAGGAAGAGGATGAACTTGTAGCATTTATAAACAGCTTACAAAATCTGGATGGAAGCATTGATAATGATTTGGATAATCTATTTGATTCCTTACAAATCTGGGAACCAAATCCAATATCCGCGTGGTATGCCGTGAAAGTACTCGAGTTGTTCAATCAAGTGGACACGATCAACCTTGCAAACCTTAGAACCTATCTCGAAGAACTTTATGATATAGGAAGGGGCTGCTTTAAATTGTCCACGATATCTGGATATGAACAGCATTCTGACGTGATATCAAGTGCTTTGTGCATGGAAATTTCGGACATCGTGCTCTTTGCCAATTATGACAGGGCAGCAACGATTCAATTCATCCAGAATAATCGAAATTCTCTGGGAAATTGGAATGAAGGGACGTTGTATGATTATCATGAACTCCTTTATACTTACTTTATCATTCGAGCCTTTGATAATACTGGTTCTTTACCAAATCTTAGTCCTGTTGAGGTTGATGAAATTGCAAGCTCCACGAGTTATTATTATGATGGAATTGGTGGATATGCAATTCTTTCTAAGGACTACACGCCCATAAAGTCGTTGTATTCGGTGATAAATTCTCTCATGATTGAAGATAAATATGATGACTTGAACTTGTCGGAAAAGGAGGCGCTTTTTACCTCAATAATCAGCGGATACCAAGAATCTCCTTTTGGCAAATCCGCATTTTTCTACAACATTAAAGCGTACAATCAATTCATAGGATTCATGACCTCTCCCTTGGATTGTTTCAGTGCGGGTTCGAAAGAACGGCTTAAAGTAATCGAATACGGAACCACCCATAAAAACACGTATCTTACCCTGGAGATGCTTGATCGAATGTTCAAGCTCGATGATTTAGATACTATGCACGATTTAACGAGATTCATTGATAATGTCATTGCTTCCCATTTTATGGAAATTGGTTACGATGAGACCGGGGGCTTTTACATCAACGATGGCATTCAAGCCCAACCTGCTAGTCTCCGAGTAAATTTCATCTATTTTGAACATTCATATTATGCAATAAAAATCCTTGAATTACTGACTGAATTCTTGGGTATTGGAGATGTACATGATGTTGGAATCGACCACGATGCATTTATCGCTTACATATACCGAAATATCCAACAATTCGGCGACATTTTATGGTTTCAACCAAAATACACGGATGACGTCGACATCATCTTGAAAAATATTTATTTTGCCATTGATGCACTACAAATCTTAGATGCTTTTAATTTAGACGTCCAGAAAATCTATAATTTCATCTACCAAAACATCGATTATACCAACATTAGAAATGTCTATTATTGCCACAAGATTATTAACGCCTTGAGCTTGGATAACTTTATTAATTATGATATGGTAAAAACATTAATATCTTTGCTTTACGATGAATCGACACACGAATTGTACCTCACGACTAAAAGGAACAATATCTGTCAAGAGGCACTCTGGTGGGTGTGTGAAATGGCGAATTCAGGTATCATAAAAGCTGAACTTTCAGTAACTGATCCTGTTCCACTTGGTACGTCAGTAAATGTCTCAGTGACCTTAAAAAACTTGATATACAACGTTTCAACGCAATATTATCTTGTAAATTTTGAAAGTAATCAATTGGGAACATTTCAATTACAAGATCATAGCTCATGTTATTGGGATGAGATTTTCATTCCCATTTATCCAAGTAATTATCCATGGATAATAGGAAACATTAGCATCTATAAAAGCGGTCTCAAACAGCTTGAAGTGCCCTTGGTAATAAATACAACCTACGAGACGTACGAAGAGTTCGATATTAAGAAGCTTGCTGATGGAAGCATTGTGTTTGATGGATTATCTCAACTCATCATCAATGATGATACCTTTCCTGCGGGATTATATGGATTTCGAGTAAGAGTTGATGTTTACTTTAACGATGGATTTACCGAATCACTCTATATGGAGTCTTCTGACACCCAATTTAGCGACCGTACAGAGTATTACTTGAAATACACTCCTCAATCCTATGGTAAATATTACTTTGAGATGTATTACGAAAATCCCATTGAACAAAATGCAATAATGATCAATTCTGAATCACTTTCTTACTCGGGAAGTTCAGGAGTTTTCCAAGGACCGGACAACGCCCTGACTGGAGCGATCATCATTGGAGTAGCACTTGCCCTCTCCTCAACGGGTGTCATGGTGTTCTCCACTAAGAAACGAGGTGTACTCCATAGAAAATTTAATAGATAATTTAGTTTTTTCTCAATTTTTTCCTTTTATAATTTCATCATTTGGATATAATTAGTATGTCAGATTCAGATCTTGATAAAAGATCATATGAAATTTTGGGTCATATTTTAATTGCACTGAAATCCTTTGAAGGGAAATATGATAAAAAATTAAATTTTAGCAAGCTTGCACGATATTTTCGATTAAATGAACGAGATGCAGATTATCTGGCAGAATTCATAGTCAAATTCCAAGAAGAATTTAAAGATTTTAGCAAAATATTTTGTAAGTATAAATTAAATAAAAAATACGAGAATGGTAAAATCTACGTTACTGCTGAAATTAAAGATGATGTTGTTCCCAAAACAATTCATTTGGAACAAGAGCATGCAAATTGGTTGAGTGATTTAATTTATTCATTTCAACATGTCAAAAAGGGTAAGGGATTTGATCTATCAAATAAAAACGTTGACATTGTGAGAAAAATCCGACTTTTGATGAAGTCTCATCCGTATCTTTTTTATAAGAATGGAGGCGATCTCGTGTATCCTTCACGATTAGGATCTGAATTGGGAAATGCAATCCTTTCCTGTAAGAAATTGAACAAGCAATTTGTAAATAGGAAAATTAATGAATGTGAGATTCGAATTGATTAATTATGGTTGAGATAAGAGGAACTAAGCCAGAGGAAAAAAACTCATATTTAGAAAAAAAAGAGGTTGAATATCGACATTATCAAGAAATAATTGCCCAAAAATGCGTCGGAAAAAATTCATTAGTAGTAATTCCGACCGGGCTTGGAAAAACTATCATTGGAGTCCTTGTCGCGGCAAAATTATTAGAAATGGTTCCTTCAGACAGCAAGATTATTATCTTGGCTCCAACCCGACCGCTTATCGAACAACATTTCCAATCATTCCTTCAGAAATTATCGATTCCAAAAGAGAAGTTCGCAATCCTCACAGGAAAGATTGCACCGAGCAAAAGAACAGAGATATTTGAAACAAATCAAGTGTTATTTTTTACGCCTCATACCCTTAGAAATGACCTCGTGAACAAGAAATATGATTTAAGCCACACTTGCTTGGTGATCTTTGATGAAGCCCATCATGCGTCAGGTGATTATCCTTATCCCTTGATTGCTGATAAATACAAACAACAAAACTCTGATGGAACTATCTTAGCACTCACGGCATCTCCTGGTGCTTCAAAAAAAAATCATTGATCTGTGCAATACACTTTATATCCCACCTCAAAACATTCACATACGTTCCCGAAAGGATGAAGACGTGAAGATATACTTGAAACCAATGGACATTTACAAGATTGGTGTTGACATGTCGGATTTAATGGAGGAAGCATATTTATCAATAACTCAAGTATTAGAAGATAAGTTGCTCTATTTAGCTCACTTGAGTTTTTTATCTCAAGATATAAAACCATTATATAAGCACGTGATAAGGAAAGACCTGGTAAAACTTAACTTGGAATTACTGGAAATAATCAAGGGGGATGGTGATAAGACTGGAGTGTATAGCGGAATTTCCGTCAATGCCCAAGCTCTTAAATTACATCATATGCTCGAATTAATCGAACAGCAAGGACTTGAGATGTTAATGGAATACATGAAAAAAATGCGAAAAGATTCCCGGAAGAAAAGTAGTTCAAAAGCAATAAAAATTTTAGCTAATAATCCACAATTACGAAGAGTTTATATAGAGCTAAAAAAAAATGAAGAATTTTCACCTAAGGAACTCATCCATCCCAAGCTTCCCGTGTTAAAAAAATGCTTAATAGAAGAATTAAATAAAAATAAGCAAGCTAAAATACTCGTATTCGTCAAGTTGAGAAATTCAGTGAAAAATATCGTGAATAAATTGGATAAGATTGATTTAATAAGACCAGTAAGGTTTGTAGGACAAACAACGAAATCAAAAGAAGATAAAGGACTTTCTCAAAAGCGACAAGTAGAGATATTAGAATTATTTAAGGAAGGTAAGTATAACGTGTTAGTAGCAACCAACGTGGCAGAAGAAGGTCTGGATATTGCAGAGTGTGATCTAGTCATTTTTTATGATGTAGTTGCATCAGAGATCAGGTTAATACAAAGAAAAGGAAGGACTGCACGGCATAGGAAGGGGAAAGTATTGATACTTTATACCAAAAACACCCGGGATGATATATATATGAAAATTGCTTTAAAAAAATTAAAAAAAATGAACGTAAACCTCAAGAACAAACAGCAACTTCACGGTTATTATGCTAGAGAGCAGATAAAGAAGGATGTGCTATTAAATCAAGAATCCCTAAATAACCATACACAAGCGAGAAATAATGACGGATTACCTCAAAATAATGAAGTTAAATTTGAGATTGTCCGTCCGAAAATGATTATTCCTAAAAATAAAAAATTTAACTTGGATTATTTTGCTGAAAAGGCTCTCGAAGAGAAAGAAAAACAATTTAAGGAAAAAAGTCCGGGAATTATAATAAGCAAGGACTTACCATTGAAATACGGACTTCGTCATGAATTAAAGACACGTTCAATTCCTTTTATTGCGATATCCTCTGAAGTACACGTGGTTATTAATGACAAGATACTCGTGCAAGTTTATAAAACTACACCTCAAAATTTTCTAATGAAGAAATATCTTTCTCTTTATGAGAGATATAGAAGGAAATATGAACTCGTGATCTTTGTATTCGAACTGCTGGACTTCCAGGAATCATTTGGTGGTGAAAAACGACTATTCAAGAGAAAAGTCCAAGAACTTACTATGGGAAATGATCTTCAAGTAGTTCCTATTGATGATCATTCTGAACTTTTTTTTCTCGTGAGATCTCTATATGAACAGAAAAACTCTCGGTGAATGACTTAAAATGGAAGAAAAAAGTTTTAAAAAGGTTGAAAAATCCTATTACATCTTTGCCTGTTCCACGTGTAATAATTATTCATATGTAAAGACTACGCAAAAAGGAAAGAAATGCTTACGTTGTGGAAGACACCATCAAGTAGAAAAGCTTAAAGCCATATCAGAAGTTGTTTCAGGTATTAGTACTGCGAAAGATAGGATTATAGAATTAGAAAATCTTATGGCGCGAAAAGAGCTTGGTTCTGAACCTGAATTACGATCTGAAAATGATTTCTATATTTATTATCAAGATTTACAGAAGAGTTCAAGTTCAAATAAAATTGAACATAATGGAAGCGACTTCCTCAAATTTAAACTACTACTTAATACCTTAAGAGATAAATACAAGAAATTTCCGCTATACTTGATTGAAATTTCAGCAATAGATCACCAAATTCCCCAAGAAAAATTGAAATTTTTAATAGAAAAATCTATTAAAAATGGAATCATAAAAAGGACCGCAGAAGGATTGTATTTTATGGTTTCTTAATGAGAATCTTTTTCCATTACTTTTTTCATGTATAATTTTATGAAATACCTCTGACTCTTACAATAATCTAATATTTGCTGCTTTGTAAGGGTAGCATTGCTCGAAAGCATGTTATCTATTAATTGAATAAGTGTAAAAAGCTCATTTAATTCTTTATCGGCACTCTTATCTGAATTAAAGCTAACCTTGAGAGAGGATTTGATGCCTCCTTTCAAGATATCGTCTTGTTTGCTCTCATTATTAAAAGTGCCAGTCTTTAAATGATTACTCTTGATATTCATCACTAGCACTCTTTAATC
>JBHLME010000198.1:0-5198 GCA_048938445.1 Promethearchaeota archaeon
TGAATGGATTTATTTACTTAGAAAAAGAATTCATGCAAATTAATATACAAATACTAAGTTAAAAATAAAATAAGAAACTTTTTATTGAATTTGTTTAAATCCATCATTATCTATGGTACATATTTGAATGTGAAATCCAGAAGCAGCATCTCTTTCTCGTGATGCTGAAATTGCTGTTTTTATTAAATCTATACCTTCAGATTTAGTCATCTCTTTCTTCCAATCTGCTTCTAAAACACCCAAAGAAAAAGGAGAACCAGAACCAAAAGAAATATACTTATCTTCTTCGAAAAGAGTACCCAATAAATCTATACCGTAAAGTATTCCTTTCTTTTCTTTAATTGAATAACCCCCAACAATCATCATAGAGAGATAATAAGAACGGCCTGAAAATAAAATGTTTCTTGTAATATTGGCTATATATTTAGGCTCTGGAACTTCGGCATCCTCCACTTGTTTCAGTCTAGATAAAGCTCTAATCTGGTTTATAACATATTGACAGTCACTTACTGCTCCACTTATAGTAGCTCCTGTATAGTCGTTAATTTCAAATAACTTCTGAGCTTGTTTAGTCGCTACCATATAACCAGCTGTAGCTTGAGATTCTGTGCCTATTACTACTCCGTCTTTTACAATTAAACCTACAGTTGTAGTACCTGTCATTACTTTTTTTAGACTATCTTCGTCTAAATTGTTGGTTTTATTTTCCATCATTTTAATCGTAAATTCTATCTTTTTTTAATAAGCTATATTATTTAAAGAAGAGAACTAAATATATTTTTCTCTTAATTTAATATTAAAGTTATTTGGCAGATTAAAAAAATATAAGATGAATTTTATTCTTTAAGATTTGCTCCGGTGAAAAAACTTTAAAGATATAGTTTATTTACATAAATATTGAGTTTAAATTAGATCGGTCTATTCCCTTATGGCAAGAAGTCAATGGAGAAGTAAAAGAAAATACACTGGAAAAAAAATTAAATATTTCCGTAAAAAAAGAAAACGAGAATTAGAAAGACCTCCAATCAACACTGAAATTGGTCCAGAAAAAAAGAAAAAGCAACGAGTTATGGGAGGTAATAGTAAGTTAAAGTTGTTTTCTTCTGTTTTTGTAAATGTGACTGACCTCAATACCAATAAAACTTCGAAAGTGAAAATATTAAAATTTGAAAGCAATGAGGCATCGAAAGATTTGAATAGAAGACATATTTTAACTAAGGGTGCAATAATTGAAACAGAATTAGGAAAGGCTAAAATTACAAGCCGTCCAGGTCAACACGGAGTGTTAAACGCAGTATTAATATAAATCCTTCTTAAAAAATTTCTTACTTTTCCTTTATAAAAATCATTCTTTTTTTAAGCATTACTATACCAAAATCATACGGGATTATCATCAAATTTAAATTATGTTGATTTGAAAATTCAATTCTAATTGAAAATACTCAACTCAAAAATTAGTCCTTATGCCTTTAAATTATAATATAATCTTATTTTATATATAGCATTTTTAATTTATCTAATAAAGATTAGGGGTAATTTTGTTAATAGAAGAGATAGGTATAGTTTGTAGGGGATTCATTCTTTCCAGAACAAACTAGCAGGAAGAAGACAGTGAAATACTTGAATTTAAAAAAGATGCTTTTTTCCTGCTATAAATACCTATAGGAAATGTTTATTTTCTGAAGAGTTGTTCTATATTGAAGCAACAAACCACATCATGTTCTTTAGTAGCACTGTGATCGAATCGTATGAAAATAAATATTACGAGGATCTTATTCCATATGCCATATTCAATATTAAAAATAGAAAGAAAACTGACAAAATCATTACCAAGAAAATCAAACCAATAGTAAATGAACTCTTAAAAAAAATTCAAAGAAAAATATAACAGAAAGGGTTTCACAAATGTAACTAAGTTTGAAGATTTTAGCACAGAATTTGAAATAGTATTAAAAAATTGAGAACTGAAAATAATCTATTCTTGAATTTTAATATTTTTTACATTCGCTTTTTTACCTTCAATTACTTCTGTATTTTTACTTTTACAATGTTGACACTGAAATAATTGAAGTCCCTTTATATGTGCTTCTTCGCTTAAGGAAACCGTTGAAATTCTACCACAATCTCGACATTTTATTTTCCCAGGAACAATCTCAATTATCAATTC
This sequence comes from Promethearchaeota archaeon, assembly GCA_048938445.1. Lineage (GTDB taxonomy): Archaea > Asgardarchaeota > Lokiarchaeia > Sigyniarchaeales > SOKP01 > FT1-020. The sequence goes on from JBHLME010000198.1 coordinate 2,168, forward strand.
CGCATCTTCAGCTATTGAACCATGGGTTGCCATTTTAAATGATTGTCGAAGTAGGTCGGGGACTATTAATGTTAATTCTCCAATCTCAAGATATACTTCGGATATTTTTTTAGCATTATATTTTATTGCTGTAGACTCAGCAACCTTAAAAATACTATAGGCAAAAGAAAATTCGTGCATTGGTGATTAGCTCTATCCTCGAATTTTTCTGATTTCTCTTGCTACTTCAAGCAATACTTTTGATTTCTTTTTACCTCCTGTATTAATAAGAACTCTTCCAGGATTTTCCCACCATGTTCTTGGATATCGATAATTTCCTTCTATTTCAACTTGATATCCTAACCGTTTGGCAGCAGCAGAAATTTCTTTAGTTGTTACTTTTTCAACCGCAAATTTTTTAGGAAGACGCCTACCATTACCTCTACTTCTTTTTGCATCAAAATATTGGGGCCAAAAAATAAGAAACGGTTTCCTTGATCTCATAAAATATTACTCAGTGTTTCTTCTATAAAAATAAAAAACTCTCTAAATAATTTAAAAATTATTAGTTAGAAAAAATAAGGTCGAATTATTACATTATTTACTGATTTTAGCTGTTAATTTAGGAGAAAATCTCCTTTTAATGAATTCAATTATTAAATTTAAACGATAATTATTAATTTTTGATTGTCTTAATTTCTTAGAAATATTTTTTATTAAATCTTTTTTTGAAATCTGATCTGTGTTTTCAAGGATATTTAGGGCACATTCAGCTTCTTCTATAAAGCTTGAGATAAATCTTTGGATAAGATATAATTGTTCTTGCTCGTCAAAAATTTCAAATGCTTTTTCTACAATGTTTTCCTCGAATTTTAATTTATCATCCCAAGGAATCTGTGTAATTTGCTTATTTATATCCAATAATAATGCATCTTTTATATTTAGCTCAACTTTATCGTAGTCGGTTTCCTTGTATAAATGAATGGTTCTCCCACCTCTATATCTCTCTGGTAATAATTCATTGCCAATTGAATTAATGAGAGCAGAATCATATTCGAAATTCTCATTTACTACAATGAATGCTGGATAATTAAATACTTTTGCGTGCATTAGACTTAAAATACCATATGTCCCCATTATCTGAGTCATTTTTTTAAGAGTTATTTTACCTTTTACTTCTCTTTTAGTTTCTATTGTAGATTCTAACATCTCAAGGTCAATTCTCTCGTATCCTCGAATAATGCCTTCGGAGTCTAAAAAAATTATGAATTGATGGTCAGAACACACGGCTCCTGGAGGTATTTGAATCTTAATCGTTCCAACTTCTTTTTGTAAAAATAATGCTCTTGGAAGATCGAGATTCTTAGAAGTCTTACATACAGGGCATTTTATGTTTATGCTTTTATATCGATCACTCATAAAGAATCCCATTTAAAACTTGTTTAATAAAGACTCAAAAATATTTAATCAAATGATTCTCATTAACTAATAATAATTATCCTAAATAAATATAAACATTATTCATAAGTAAATAAATTAGCTATTATTTTAAATCATGCTTCATGTGATTTTGTAAACCACTTTCTACAATGGGAGGGTGGTCTAGCCTGGTATGATACATTAATTGTCATTCAGCCAAATAAATCAAATCGGCTGGGGAAGTCCGAGCATTTGCTTGGCCTACAGAAGCCGAGTGGTCGGGGGTTCAATTCCCCCCTCTCCCATTCTAAATATCATAAATTGCAGACTATTTTTTATCTAACTCATCTAATTCTGTAAGATTATTATTTTCAAAGATGTTAGATGCATATTTTTTAACTCTAATTTTCTTTTTAAAAGAATTGATAATGAAAACAAAATAGAGTAAGATAACAACAAATAAAAATATTGAAAACCCCAACATTATTCCGTATGTAATTGCCGTTCCAATCCCCATTGCCAAGAAAACAATTATAGGAGGAATTGAAATATAGAAATTAATATTGCCTCCTTTCTCACCTTTTTCTTCGATTGAAGATATTGTAAAATGAGAATATTTATCAAGTTTATTATTTCTAAACACATTTCCTTTACTGAAATCTATATCCAAGTTTATGATTGAAGAATTTTCAATTCTTATATTATTACAAAACTCAATCCAAAAGTAACATACTTGGTAATTCTCAAATGAGATATTTTGACAACTCCTTACACACAATTCACATAGTTCAAGATTTCTTCCAAAAATGTGAGATTTAATCTTTTTAAATCTTAAACAATGTTTCAAACCTTTTAGATTATCTATAATTAAGGGATTATCTTTAGTCCCTTTTCCTTTCCAATTTAAATTTCGCTGAAATTCATATAAATTACTTTCTTTCAACTGTATCCAATACATGTTCCTACCTCTGTTTTTGAATTAAATATAATATCTACTAATTTTACTTTCTAATAATTCAGGATTTGGATTTGAAGGTTTCACGATGACATCATACGCTGGAGTCATGTCATTTATTTGTAGAATTATTTGAGGTTATTGACAGATTGAAGGCATTGTTCAATCGTTTAGATGTTCTATATCTCCAAGAAGCAGAGCAGAGAATATTGCTGCTACATCTGGTAATATATGTGTGCTCTCTACAAAACTATATAATAGAGAAATATTCATGATCTTTTTTGTAAAAGAAAAATAAAAACTTATAAATGAGTCTGACTCTAACTAGAAACTAACAACATATCAATCTTAAGTGAAAAATTTGAATCTATTTCTTTTCTGGACTTATTTAACAACAATCGCTATAATTACTATCGTTATTATGGTAATTATCCTCGCCTGGAGGGATTATTTTCCTAGAAAATGGTTAAATCTTCTTGTAGTTTCATTTATAGCTTTAATAGGTGGGCTTATCGTATTATTAATAGCAGAATTAACGGCACCATATAGCTCGAATTTTTATATTAATCCTTTCTTATACTTAATTTATTTTGGATTAACGGGGTGTTCGATGCTTGGTATATACCTTTTGATCCTTGAAATACACTTTAAACATATTAAATTATTATTGGTTATAGG
>JBHLME010000075.1:0-21602 GCA_048938445.1 Promethearchaeota archaeon
TGACTTTTAATATTTCAGATCCTCATCAAAGGGAGACTGAAGTGAATAAAATTGAAAAAGCAAAAAAAAAACCCCAATTATTATTAATAATTAATAAAAGCGAAAATTTATGCCAAGAAAATCAATTTGATGAAGCTCTTAACCATCTTAATGAAGCTCTTAATACTGCTGTCAACATTTTAGATCCTGAAGATGAAGTAATCGAGATGATAAAATCCAATATTACAAGAGCATATTCTGAAAAGATAAAGTTAATAATTGAAGAGGGTGATGAAGCAAAGCAAAATAGTCAATATGAAGAGGCTATTAAAATTTACAATAAAGGTTTTGATGTTGTAAAAAACATGCAAGATACTATTGAAAAAGATAAGAATAAAGAAATCATTGAAAATAAAATAAATATATCATTATCAGAAGAGATAAATTTAGTCATTCAACATGGGAAAAATTTATTAGCAGAGAATAAGCCAAAAGAAACTGAAAATGAATTAAATAAATCATTAAATCTCATAGATAGGATGTATGAATCAGATCTAAAAGAAATGAAACTTGGAAACATTGCTGAATTGCTTAATCCAATTCATATTGAAAATTCTAAATCCTTTATTGATGAGGCGTTTCAAATAACTAATCAAGAAGGTTATGAAAAATCAATAATGGATGTTAATAAAGCTATTGAGAAGTTAAATCAAGCATTAAAAATCATAAATAAAATGGCTGAATCCAAACAAAAATTTGAGGAAATTGATAAATTGACTAATCTAATTAATGATATATGTGCAAAGGCTATCGAACCTCGAAAAAAAAGGGGTAATGAATTAATTGAGAAAAAACAATTCGATGAAGCTATTAGAGAGTTGTATTCAGCGGTAAGTATCGCTAAAAATTTAGTATATCCAGAAGGAGAAGAGAATGAAGAATTAAATGAAATGAAAAAAATCATAAACAAAGTTTATTTGGCAGAAGCCGAAGATATATTAAGTCGAGGGTTTATTTTAATTGAAGAAAATAAGTTGAATGAGGCTTTAGATACATTCAATGAAGCATTAAGCGTGACTAATAAAATGTATCTTTCTGAAGAAATGGATAAGGAAGTAAGTAAAATTAAAAATGCTATTTACCAGACAGAGTTAAAACAAATTGTTACAAAAGGAGATCTATCAGAAGAGGAGAAAAAGTTAGAAAAGGAGATTGAAAGATTAAATCAATTGCTTCAAGCATCTAATAATATATCAGATCCAGAGCAAAAAACCCAAAAAATGGATGATATAAGGAGAGAAATAGACAATGTACATGTTGAGAGAATTACTTTATTAATCGAACAAGCGAATAAATTAACAGAACAAAACAAATTTGATATTGCTTTTAATAATTTTGAAAGATGTATATCTATTGCAGAATTTATTTATTTCAGTAAGATAAAAGAAAATGAGCTAGCCAAGATAATCGATAATTATATAATAGAATTGAATAATAAAGCAAGACAGGAAATTCTTAATGAAAATTTTGAAAAAGTTTTAGAACTCTGCAATAAAGCAATTGAACTTGATGAAACTTATGTGGAATCATACTATAACCTTGGAAACATGTACAAATATAGAAATAACATGGAAAAGGCAATTGAATACTACCAAAAATCAATAGGATTAGATCCTAATCATTCAAATGCATTTAATGATTTAGGACTTATATATGAGGAAAATGGAGAATTGGACAAAGCAATTGATTCATATAAAAAAGCAATTGAAGTCGATTCAAGACACAGTAGGGCTTGGTGTAATTTAGGGAATGTCTACAAGAGTAAAAATGAATATGAACAAGCATTACATGCTTATAATAAAGCTATTGAAATTGATCCTAAATATGCAGAAGCATGGTTTTTATTAGGTAAAGTTAATTTTAGTAAAAAAGAATTTAATCTTGCTATAGAGCATCTAGAAAAAGCTATAGGATTAAAACCAGAATTAGGTAGGACAGTAACTCCCTTAATAAATGAATTTAAATCTATAATAGCTTCATTTAAAGAAAAACTTAGTTAGATTTAATATAATCTCCTTTTTTTTATAAACTAATTAGGTTTGTTGTTTTTTCATGCTTCTTATTTATTTTTTATTTTAAAATTAAATTGATTTATTTTTATTAAGTGTAATATTTATTTAATATCATGACAGATCAAACGTCGGTTTTATTGTACATTAAAAAAATGCTTGGAGATCTTATTTATATTAATGGGATAATTGCTACGGAACTTATCAACATTACAGAAAACACGGCAGCCATGCGCCATGGAGAGGATTTTTTAAATAAGAGTAAATGTTCACCCGAACATCAACAATTAAAGAAAAGCATTATAAATATAGTTAAGGAGTATAAACGTCAACCTGAAGAATTTATAAATATATTAGAGAAGCATGTATTGAAACATTTGGAAAATTCAGAGGAATAAATGATAACATCATGAGTGATGATCAATTTAATAAATTCGTTGATAAGCTTGAAAGAGAAATAATTGAAACAGAAATTAAGGATCATAACAAATATATAGTAGATCTTTTTCGCAATCCTCAAAATTGGGGGAAACCACCTAAAGAAAAATATAATTTTTTTCAAGAATGTTGGGGAAATAAGGGAGAAGTACTCCAATTATTTTTAAATATTAATAAAGAAGGTATTATTGAAGAAGCTTATTTTTTAACTGATGGTTGTGGATGCATGATTGCTACAGGAAGCCAAACTACAATTATAATTAAGGGAAAATCTGTAGAGTTTGCTGAAAATTTAAAATCAAGCGATTTAGATAAAGCATTAAAAGGTCTACCTAAACATGAAATGTATTGTGCAGAATTGGCGATAAAAGCATTAAAGTCTATTATCAAAAGCTATAAGGAATCACTTTATTAGGTGATAATTATGTATGTTGAAGATATCGAAATACCAATTTTTGACGATAACATTTCTCTTAAAGGTTCAATATATTATAGTTCAAAAACACTTAAAAAAGCTCCCTTCATTATTAATATCGCGGGTTTAGGTAATGATCGTGATAGCAAATTTGTTTATTACTTCTCTAAAAAATTTGCAGAAGCGGGATTTTATGTCTTATCTTATGATCATCGTGGACATGGTGAAAACGCAAAATTTTTCATAAAAAATGTTAAATTCAACATTGTTAAAATTTTTACAGATATAAATCAAATTATTACTTGGGTTCTAAAGTATCAAAAAAATAAAGTATTATATGATAATTTAATTCTTTTTGGTCGTTCTCTAGGGGGAGCTATAATTCTATCTCATGGATTTATAGATGAAAGAGCTAAAATACTGATCCCCTTATGTACTCGGTATGATTATCATACATTTCCTTTCATTAAGTTTTCTGAAAATATTATTAAAGAAATAAGTCCGAGATATTTCCTAAAAGTTCATCCTTCAAATAACTATCGTATCTTAACTGCTCACTGTCGTGATGATAATATCATTCCTTTTAATAATATCTTCAAAATTAAAGAACATCTTGGATTAAGTGATGAGAATATAATTATATACGATTCTGGTAAACATTCATTTAAAAATAGAAGAGAGGATTTATTTAAAAGATGCATTAAATTCCTAAAAAGAATATAAGAAAAGCAATAATAGAATAAATATTAAAAATAAAAAAGTGAATATTTTATGGAAAAAATTCTATTGGTTGGTCCAGCTTCTCAAATTCTTGGTATAAAAATAGGTCAAGAATTAGGGATCCCTTGCATTAATACAGAAACAAAAACTTTCCCTGATGGTGAAAATTATCTCCGGTTAAATATTGACGATGAAACACTAATTGAGGGAAAAGAAGTAATAATAATACAATCAACAGGTCCAAGTTCAAATGGAAATCAAAATTCGCGAATCTTTGAACTACTAATGATGGTTGATGCTATTAAAAGAATGGGCGCAATGAAAATTATTATAATCATCCCTTATTTAGCATATGCTCGACAAGACAAGATATTCAGACCTGGTGAGAGTCAATTTGCTAATGTAATTTTGAATATAATTAATTCCCTACAAATAGATGAATTATATGTAGTTGATGTACATGCACCTGAAGTATTAAAAGAATTGATCGTAAATAAAGTAGTAAATATTGATTCCATGAAATTTCTAGCAGATTATGTGAAGTCTCTAGGTGCAAAAGATATCGTAGTGGTTTCACCAGACAAAGGTGCCATTGAAAGATCAAGGACATTTGCCAAACACTTTGGGGAAAATGTTCCAGTAGAATATTTTGAGAAAAAAAGAGATGTAAAAACAGGAGAAATAGTCATGGAAGGGCAAATAGATCTTAAAAATAAAGATGTCGTTATTTCGGACGATATCATTGCTACGGGAGGCACAATGGCAACTGCAATTAAACTATCCAAGGAAAGTGGGGCAAATAAAGTATATGCTGTGGCAACTCATGCTCTTTTATTACAACAAGCAAAATATAGAATATTAAATGCTGGGGCAGATGAAATTATTGGAACCGATTCCATTGATAATGAAGTAAGTAAAGTGTCTCTAGCTAAAGCAATTTCAGATTATTTGAAATAATATTTTTGTTAGTAATTTTCAATTATTTTTAATACTATTTCTCTCGTTTTTATTTGCAAGTCTTCAATTGTAGAATAATTTTTTATCATGTATTCGGCATTTTCAATAACCTTTTTTATTCCAAATTTACTTTCACGATCATCTCTCTCTTTTAATTCACGCTTATCCTTTGGATCATCATTTCTACCTCGATTAAAGAGAAATTTATATCTTAAGTCATCAGGAGTATCAATCGCAACCACGGGAAATTTCCAAAACTCTTTAAATGTTTGTACTTCAAAAATCGATCTTAACCCATCAATAAAAACAACTTGAAAATTAGTTGATCTTATATATTCGACACACTTCCTAGCAATAATCTCTTGACCCCCCTTTTCTCTTAAACCTTTGGCAATTTCTCCCAAATTATGACTTGTGATTTCAAGGCCTCTTTTTTCTGCCTCATTTCTTACAACATCACCCATGGTGATTGTTTTACCCAAGTCTTTTATAGCCTCAAGTGCTGTAGATTTTCCTGAGCCTGGAAGACCACAGAATCCTATTACCTTCATTTTTCCATTATATAAGGAATAAATAAAATTATATTTAATACATTTAATTTTTATTTCATAATTAAATAATTGATAATAGCATGCAAATTTATAATATAATGGGATATTTAATACCAATTCAATAGGTCAAATAATTAGATCTATTTATATTAATGAAAAAACAATATTTAATAGAGTGAACTTATGGGCCAAGATGAAAGGGATGAAGAAGCCGCATATGAGCAAAGAGTAAGAAATATTACAAAAAATATAGGAGTTAAGTATATAGGTAATGAAGAAGAGGAGCAAAAAGAAACCGAAACTCAAAAAGAAAAAGAACTTGATGAATTATTAGCAGAATATAAAGATCATAAAGAAAAACTAAACCAAATGATACAGGAGCAAGAAAAATCAAGCGGCAAGGAAAAGGATGATGAGGTTTTTAATCCAACTAAATCCCCTGTTTATTTAAACTGGAAAGCATATAAAAGAATTTTAGGATATTCTTTAAGATACGCAAGTGAAAAAATAGATCAAAAAGAATGGCGTGAAGTATATGGGATATGTATAGGATATATTGAAGATAATAAAAGATTAATTGTAACTGATGCCATTCCAATGTGCGTGGGGGAGGACAATACTTTTGTAAGATTTTCAAATCTCCATTATGTTGATTTTGCTCAATTTGATGAAGTAATTTTCCAAAGGTCAATTCAAGATAAAAAAAATGAGTTTGCTGTCGGTTGGTGGCATTCCCATCCGGGTCATGGCCATTTTTTAAGCGCTACTGATATTGAAACTCAAATTTTTTACCAAAATAGTTATAATCCTTTCGGTATTGCTTTAGAATTTGACCATAGTGAGAGAAAAGATGATAATTTAGGAATAAAGGCTTTAAGATTAGAAAATCCCGATTTAGGTTATGAAAGTGATTTTATTGAAGTGGAGCTAAGATATTTTATTGATAAGGATAAGGACTTATATAATAAAATAGAGGGTACCATTGAAAAGATGAAATTGAAAATGCCTGAAGTATTAGAAGCATTAGAGCATATCGATAAAATCATTCTTAAAAAAGAGATCCCCTCATTACAAAAGAAATTCAATTTACTCTTACCTTCAGGTAAAGATAGAGATGATGAAGAGGATTACCAGCTTGAAGAAATATCTTATATTTGGAGTCAAGAAACCCTCTCAACAACCAAAGGGGCGCCAAAATTTAGAGCAAAAATTGAAGCCGAAATAAAGCAATGTGACGAAATTTTGAAAAAATTAAAGGAGAAAAATGAAATGGATAAATATAATGAAAAGAGGAGGGAATTTACCTCAAAGATTCAAGCTTTAATAGATAAACCATACGATATACTATATAAATTAATGGAGCATTTTGGTTCAGTCTATGAAAAAATTTCTCCTTTTAGAGACTTCTTAGATGCAAATGAGAGAAAGAAACTAGAACATTTTGAAGAATGGATTTATGGATATTTTAGAGTTTTAGATAACTTAAAATATTCGTTAGCTATTTTATAATTCTAAATTAAAACAAAATATTTTAAAAGAATCATATTTTCAATTATATTAGAAACAAAATTTATAGATTTTAAATAATTTTATATTTAATTTAATATTAGTATATCTTAGGACTTCTTTTGATTTAATTATTTAAAGATCTTGACTATAGACGATAATATATGACGGATTCCCGTAATAAAGCAAGAAATAAAAGGTATAATAAGACATATACCAAAAATACTTATAAAAAACCCAAAACTTATCAAAATATCAGCAATAATGATAAATCCATAATTATCAAAAATAGAAATGATAAAGATCGGTTAATTAAAGATGCTATTTTTGCTTTCACTGGTGGAAAAAAAGCACTACTTATAAAAGGTGAAGGAAGTGAGATATCCACAGCGGTGGAAGTCGCAGAAATAATTAAAAATAGAATGTATCCTAGTATTGAGGTTGCAAATATTTCCCTTGGGAGTCGCCCATATTATCAAAAATTTAATAAAAAAAATAATAATAAAAAAAGCAACGATATCGTATCAAATATAGAAATACTATTAAAAACTACTTAATCTTGAAAATATTCCATGACTTCTAATTTTAATAACTTAGGTCCACTTTTAGGAGAAGAGAGAACACCGGCTGTATGTGAGATTTGTCAAAACTATATTTATAAAAGGACTTATAAACTCCTAGATCAAGGAAAAAATAAAACCAAGACAATTTTTGTTTGTAAAAATTGTCTTGAAAATGGATCAAAATAATAATCTATTTCTTATTCGCGTTTTTCTTTTTTTTCCTATTTTCAAAGTACTTATTCCAGTCAAAACTCATTATGAAAAACATAATGGAAATTGTAATTATCAGTAAAATAGCCTCTGTAATGAGAGTTGTAAGGGGATCATCTTCTTTTAATCCTAAAAATCCCTCAAGCCACTTCAACCATGGCCACAGGTTAAACAATATCGGCCACATACAATATAGTAAAGTAGTAAATGTCTTTCCAAGCCATCCGGGAATTATGCATTTCCACGCAGGATATTTTATCATACCTAATGGCAAAAAGAGGATATCGTCAGGAAGAGGTGTTAGTGCGAATATAAATATATATAGTGGTATCCGTTTTTTATTTTCAAGTATCAATTTTCCAAACCCATCAACATTTCTAAGCAAGTCTGAATGAGTACCATTCGCAAGTCTTTTGGCACCATACCCTACAATGTATCCTGATAGTTCTCCAAATGCACATCCTAGGCCTCCAATTATTGCTATACCAAAAATCTGAAACCAAAAAGGGCTAACTAATATTGCTTGTTGTATCGTACCATAATTATCAATAAGCGAAAGAGAAAGACCGAACATCACGAAAGGGAAGGGTATGGGAAAGGCAATTGATGCACTGCCTAAAAAACAAATCCAAAACGAAATAAGTAAGGCCCAAAAATAATTTGATCCTGCTGTAAGACCTCCTAAGTTTTGTCTCAAGTTAATTACAGCTTCTTGAAAAGGAGGAAGGAAAAAGAGTAATAAAATATAGATGATAACAGCTAAATAGAAAATTAAGAATGCATATGTGAGTTTTTTAGATACGGCCATTATAATTCTAATCCGATTAATATTTTTTCTTTTTACTTTGTAATTTTGCAGTTTAAACCATTTCTAGCTTTTTCAAATAGCTCAATATTAGATGTTATCTTTCCAATTTTATTCATTTTATTTGACATTTCAAGATTTTCGAGAATTAATATTAATTCATCCGATTTTGGGTCATAAACTATTTCCCCCCTCTCAAAATTCTTTATAGCTTTCAGATTGGGACCTTTTCTAATACCAACATTCATTAATGTCCAATATTTTTTAGAACCAAAACTGAATCGCCCTCTCAACACACAAGGTATTTTATCTAAAATGGCATCTGCTGATAGAGGGCTAATATGCCTATAAATTACAGCTTTTATGGATCCAATTCCTAAAAATTCCATATTTATTGGAATTTCAGCCTCAGACATGATACATCTATTAGTTTTTGTTAATTGATTTTTTTAGAAATAGTTCAATTTTTAATAATATATATTTTACATCAATTTAAAATTAAAGAATTTGTAATTTTTTTGGTTCAATATCATGAACAAAAGAATAGTATGATAAACAAATATTGTGATAAAATTAGTTTATTTCGTTAATTCACGGCGTTTTGGTCTTAAATCCTTCCCACGACATTTTCTACACTTTTTAGCTCTAACCGGATTTAAGGCTCCGCATTTACGGCATACACTTTTCTCTAAAAGGTGGTATCGAGCAATTCTTCTTTTGAATAGATCATCAATAGGCATTTTTTATTAAACTAGCTCTTTTTTGTATCGTTAGTAAACTTGAAATTTATTAAATCCAGAATGATTTCATAAATTTACTATGTAAAATAAATTTTTTGATGATTATCAATACAAATCAAAAAATTAAAATTTCATAATTAATAGAATTAAGTAAAATAGCATATTAATTTAAGTTGAGTAGAGTTGCCTAGAGAAATATTTGAAGAGGAAAAATTTCTAGAATTAGCAGAATACGCTGTTCACTGTCGAGTTAAATCCACCAAAGATGTCGTGAAATTAAAATTAAGAACAAAAAAGATATTATACACTTATAAGACCGATCCAGCATCAGCAGAACGACTTTTAAAAAATATCAGCTGTGAAATTATAGAGTTATAAAACTAAAACTGATTTATAGCAAAGGTATTATCATAAATACTATTTTTATAATCTAATTACGTATGAAACAATTTTCAATATTGATAAAACCTGCTGGAGCAGATTGTAATCTTAGGTGCCAATACTGTTTTTATTTGGACCATTTAAAAGAGCAATACGAAAAACCTCGAATGTCAGACGAAATACTTGAAAAAACCATCAGTACCTACATGCAATTGAATCAAAATAATGTATTTACCTTCGGGTGGCAAGGAGGGGAACCAACATTAATGGGTTTGAAATTTTTCAAGCGGGTGGTGGAACTTCAAAAAAAACATGGGCCTGCAAATGCAGTAGTTCAAAATGGCCTACAAACTAATGGAACTCTTATTACAGAGGAATTAGCACGATTTTTTGCTAAATATAAGTTCCTCCTGGGAGTAAGCCTTGATGGTCCAGAAATATTTCATGATTACAATAGAAAAACAATTGATGGAAAGTCCACACAATCATTAGTAATGCAAGGTATAGATAAACTTAAAAAAAATTGTGTTGAATTTAATATCCTTTCCTTAATAAATAAGAAAACAGTTCAGCATGCGAAAGAAATTTATCAATATTTCAAGGACAATGGTTTATATTTTCAACAATACATTCCTTGTGTCGAATTTAGTAAAAATAACTTCCTTGAATCCTTCTCCATAACAGGAGAAGAATGGGGCAAGTTTCTATGTGAACTATTCGATCAGTGGATAAAATACGATGCAACACGGATTTCAATCAGGTTATTTAATTCCATCCTGGAGTATTTAGTAAATGGTCGCTATAATATTTGTTCCATGCAAGATAATTGTTGTCAATATCTTGTTGTTGAACATGATGGTGGAGTTTATCCTTGCGATTTTTTTGTTCGTGAAGAATTTTTATTAGGTAATGTAAAAACGGGAAATTGGAATGATTTTCTTAATTCTACAACATATAAGAAATTTGGCCTTCAAAAATCTTCATGGAACGATAAGTGTGTATCTTGTGATTATATTAAAGTTTGTAATGGTGATTGTCAAAAATTCAGAGAGAATAATAATTATTCACCTAAAACCTTAAGTACTCTATGTGAAGGCTGGAAGAAGTTTTATGCTTATACGTTACCACGTTTTAAGGTTTTAGCAAATCGAATCAAAGCAAAGCAAGGGATGAATCGTTCCCAACCAAACAAATTTAGAAAAATAGGTCGAAATAGTTCTTGTCCATGTGGTAGTGGAAGAAAGTATAAAAATTGCTGTTTTAAACTTTGATCCTTACTTTTTAATATTCTGCTTTCAAGATTTATAATACTATTAACACAATAGTTATCAATTTCCACTTTTAATGATTAATAAAAATTTAATATATTAATACTGAACTTATATAAATGGAAAGTAAGAATATAAACTATTATTATAAAAATTAAAATGAGAGTTATTTTAACATGAGCGAAAAATTGAATGTACTATTCATTATAACAGATCAACATAGAGCAGATCACATGAGTTGTGCGGGAAAAAAAATTTTAAAGACTCCAAACTTAGATCGGTTAGCTAATGATGGAATTAGGTTCACGAATGCTTATTGTGCTAATCCCATGTGCATGCCTAATCGAAGTTCAATACTGACAGGTGTGTATCCGAATGTGCATGGTTGTAGAAGTAATGGAATAAATTTACCTTCAGGAGTACCCACATTCGTAGAGTCTTTACGAAAAAGTGGATATAGCACGGCAAGCGTGGGAAAGTTACATCTGAATTTTTTTATTCCCTCATTTAAAAGAAAGACGTACTCTGCAGAAAAGTTTTCTGATTGGATTCATAGAGATTTCAAGCAAACTATTAAAAAATTCCCTTTACCTTATTATGGATTTGAGCATGTAGAAATCGTTATCGGACACGGAGACGTGTGCACTGGGCACTATACTGAGTGGTTAGAGGAGCGTGCACCTCAATATCTTAAACGCATTGAAAAAAGGTTTGAAAAATTCTTTAATTTACCAATGTATGATACTGAACTACCAGAACACCTTTACAATACTAGATATGTAGAAGAAAGGACAATAAAATTCCTTGAAAAACATGCAAATGGCGAGCATGATGAAAAACCATTTTTCTTGCATTGTTCTTTTCCAGATCCTCACCATCCCGTATGTCCTCCTGGAAAATATAAAGACCTGTATAAACCAGAGGACGTAGATCTCCCTCTAAATTTTTATGATTTTGAGAATTTATACAATCATCCTTTATTAGGGCTTTATTTAAGACAACCGGGTTTTAGAGGTGCCATTTTACGGGATGCAACAGAAGAAGAGACAAAAAAATTCATTAGCTCTACTTACGGGAGCATTGCAATGATAGATCATAGTATTGGAAACATTTTGGCTTCTTTAGAAAAATTTGGATTAGCAGATAATACCATAGTGATTTACACTAGTGATCACGGTGATTTGATGGGAGATCATGGTATGATTTTGAAAGGACCTTGTCCTTTTAGTGGGATTCTAAGAGTTCCATTAATATGGAAAGTTCCTGGATTAACAACACCATCAATAACGAACTCTTTGGCGAGTTCTATAGATATCTCCTCAACTATTCTTAACCTTTTAAATATTAAGAAGAAATTTTGTCCTCCTGACATTCAAGGAATTGATTTAACTCCCATTCTTAAAGATTCTAATAATAAAGTAAGGAGTTCTTGTTTTATCGAGGAGGATGAGGATGGAATGACTAATGTTAATTTTAGATTGCGGCATTTGATAACGGAAAATTATAAATTAACAATTTATGCTCAATTAGAGGGATATGGAGATTTATATAATATTCAGAATGATCCTGATGAATTGATAAATTTATGGAATGATAACAAGGATCTTAGTAATAAATTGACAGATAGATTACTTCATGAAGCCCTCAAAGCACAGAGTAGGCTTCCTCGCAGACAAGCATTATCATAATTATGGCTTATTTTAAAATTAGATTTGGAATAGTTATGTCAGCTATATTCTATTTATCTTTATTACAATCCATCTCACTAATAATGGCAACGATATTTCTTTACATATCACAAGTTTGGCCAAAGTGGGCCAAAAGAATTTTCTTGAGAAATGAATAAAGCAAACTATTCTATCTTTCTTTTTTTCAATTATAATATTTATTGGTGAATTTTAAAAAAACTCATATTTTATGTATAATTATCAAATTAAATTGAGTTAATGATAAAAAAAGCGTGAGTTGAAAAAAAACCATAAGAATACTCCCCGCCTGCAAGACGTGCGTAAGTAGCGAATTTTTATGTTCTATTTGTCAAGATAAATTAGATTCGGGTGAATTGACGGAATTTGAGATAGATTTAGCAAAAGAATTGATCCAATTAGAAGAAGAGGAGCCAGAGAAATTTGGTTTTTTAAAAGATGTCTCATTTTTTAAAGCAATTGATTATGAAGATGTAGTAATTTTTGTAGTCGGGAAAAAAGATAAAATAAAATTTACCAAAGAACTTTTAGATCTTATAAAAAGCTCATATGAAATTGATACTATAATTTTAATAGAAAAAACGGATCAACCTAGACCAGTTGTCGATAGTTTGATTGCCCCCAGTAAACTTGTTTCATTAAATGAAATCTTTTTAGCGACAGGGGATATTGAGTTTAAAGCAGTAATATCAAAAGATGATAAAGAGAAGATTTTATTCACAAAATCTGAACTTGAAGAACTTATTCATGAATTAACTGGTAAAATCACGAGAGTTGATTTTCAATGACAGTTAATACTCATTTAGTATTAAACAGCTTTTAACCTATAATAATTATTAATAGTTAAGATGTAAACTATTTATAGGAGTCTGATAAATTTGGAATACAAACAAGTTATTTTAATTAGAACTGATCTGAAAATGGGCACGGGAAAAAAGTGTGCACAAGCCTGTCATGCAAGCGTGTCAGCTTCTGATTTGGTTAGAATACAGAATAAAACTGATTGGAAAAATTGGAAGAATACGGGACAAAAGAAGGTAGTCTTGAAAGTAAATTCCATGGAAGAAATGCTGGCCCTTTACAATAAATTAATTAAAGAAAAATTGCTATGTTTCATTGTGAGAGATGCAGGACTAACTCAATTACCTCAAGGGACTACAACAGCTATAGGAATAGGGCCAGCAATATCATCTAGAATCGATCAAATAACAGGAGATTTAAAATTATTATAAATAGGGATTAATTTGTCCAGAAGTACAATATTTAAAAATAATGATGAGAAAGAAGTTGAAAAACACGTAGGTATAGAAGATTATTGTATTTCACACATTAGAGGGATAGGTGGAGAATATAAAGCAAGTCACAAAGATTTTATAGTAAAAGAAATAACTAAAGATGGAAAAACTCTCGAAATGAGAGAGGATTCCGAAAGTCATCCCTTTTTAGAAGAATTTAAAGATAAATATACGACATTTAATTTAATAAAAATTAATAAAGATACCTTTGAAGCGATTAATGAAATTAACAAGAAATTAAAAGTTTCTTCAAATTCGATTCAGTATTCTGGTTTAAAAGATAAGTGTTCTATTAGTGTTCAAAGAGTCTCAATTAAAGGAAATTATATTCAGAAACTGAAAAATTTGAAATTAAATGATATTTACTTAAGAAATATCATACCCTCGAATAAACCAATTAAATTAGGGAGTCATTTTGGTAATAATTTCACAATTATAATTAGGAATATTAATCCTGAAAATGATGTTGAAGAGAGGATATCACAGATAGTCAATTATTTGAATTCAATGGGATTTCCAAATTATTATGGATTACAAAGATTTGGTTCTCTTAGACCCAATTCTCACAAAATTGGCAAATCTATTTTACAACAAGAGTATGAGGAGGCATATCATGAATTTATTACTGCAATTTATTCAACTGAAAGTACAAAAGCTCAACAAGTGCGAATTAATTTAGCGAAAACTGGAGATTTAGAAAAAGCCTTGGAAGAATTTCCACAAACACTTCGCTATGAAAGGAAAATTATTAAAAGTCTAATCGATAAACCTGGAAATTATAAAGCTGCTTTTGATACAATATCTCCTGGTTTAAAAACATTGTTAATAAGTTCGTTTCAATCATGGATATTCAATAAAATGGTATCAAAGCGTAGAGAAAAGGGATTTTCTTTATTTAAACCTTATGATGGAGATAGAATAGTGATTTTAGATGATGAATTGGGAAACCTGACCCAAATTTCATATATTTACGGAGGACTCTATGATAAATCTTTGGATGAAGCTTTTAAAATGAATCGAGCAGTAATTGTTGCTCCCCTCATTGGATATAATACTAAATTAGAAGATTTTCCATTGATGAAAGATATTTTTCAAGAAGTGGCATCTCAAGAAAAAATTGACATTAATTTCTTAGACAATGATATATTAAATGAATATGAATTTAAAGGATCATATAGGGCAATTACAGTGAAACCTATTGGATTGAAAGTTATTGAACTATCTGATGATGAATTCAATAATGATAAATTAAAATTAAAAATTGAGTTCTCTTTAGGAAGAGGTTCCTATGCTACCATGCTTCTGAGAGAATTGATAAAATGATTAATTAATGTCTAAATCCAAAACTTTAGTAGTTTCAACTCCACAAATATCGAGTACTTTTACCATTATCTTATAATTACCTGGTTTTTCATAATAGTAAGGATTTGATTCTAATTTTAAAGTTCTTTTTTTAGAAGTTCTATAAGAAACCCACATGTTTCTGAATTTTTTTTGATTAGTAAAATCATAATCAATTGCCCAGAAATCTATCCAATCTGAAAATTTAGATATTTTCTCTTTTATCTCATAAGAGATAAAATCAATATAAGGAATTTTATAATCTTTAATCTCTAATGAAATTTCATTAGCATTTCTTTTTAGAATGATTTCAAAGTGAGGAGGGAGATATTCCATATTATTTAGAGATTTATTCTCTTTTTTTGAAAAAAAATCGAGTGGAAATCCGTTTTCTTCAATAGTATGTTTAATTGTTAATATTTTGAATTCTCGGGGGATTTTATCGTATTTTTTTTTCCAATCAAAGAGGTTATTACTATTTTTTATATCCAACAATCTCTTTTTAGTGATTTGAATGGCATTTTTGGATAAATCACATCCAATCCAGCGTCTATTAAGTTTTTCTGCTACTACAACTGTAGTACCTGATCCACTAAAAAAGTCTGCAATCAAGTCATTTTCCTTGGTTGATGCTAAAATAATCCTTCTTAAGAGTCTTTCTGGCTTTTGTGTTGAAAATCCCTGATATTCTATAGTATTTGCTCTAACATAGGGGATGTCTGTCCATACGTCCCTTGGAAAAACGCCTTTATTTTCTATATATACTTTTTGAGATAATTTCTTTCCATCATGACTTCCACCACGATAATAAAAAATACCATTTACATCCTTGTTTAAAGCATTCTTAACTCGATTTGAATACTCCATGTAGATATTTGGGTCATCATTAAAGAGATAATTATCTGATTTCGTATAAAACAGGATTGTATCATAAGATCTTACATAAAATCGCTTGGTCTTGGCTGATGCCGCAGGATATGACCAAATTATTTCATTTCTGAAGTTTTTATCTCCAAATATCTCATCCATCATAACTTTGATATAATGTCCAACATGCCAATCTAAATGCATGTAGATACTTCCATCATCAGCAAGTAAATCTTTCATTAATAATAATCTTTCATACAAGAAATTTAAGTAAGAATCCAATCCATCTTTCCAAGCATCGGTATAAGCTTGCTTCCTTATCCATTTACTTGACTTTTTAGAGTCATCTCCTTCTCCTATTTGAATTTTATAGTCAAATTCTCCGCCAGTAGCGAATGGTGGATCAATATATATTAGTTTGATAGCACCCTTGAATTTATTCAATAAAGAGTGAATAGTTAATAAAGAATCGCCCCTGATCAATAAGTTCATCCAATCTTGATCATTTTTGATACTCATTGGAGTTGAAATTGATTCAAGAAGTTGGAAAGGGACGAGTTCCTTTTTTTTTAACGCTTCAATGTTAGAAATACATTCTTGCTTTCCTTTCCAAAATAAACTTCCCATACTTTACATATTGGAATTAGGATTTTTAAAAATTGTTAATAACCATACATTCATCCTATATTGAGTTGATTGATACTGATTTTATGATATTGTAAGAATGATAATTTTTTAAAATAATTACTAACGTAAATATAATAAATCCTTTTTCGCGTAAATATAAATTTAATGTGTAGTTAAGAGATCTTTCAAAAATCAGTAATTAAAAATGAATTTTTTAATTTAATGGTTCAAAAATTAATAAAAATAATGGCATATTACTTATTTTAATTTTTAATTTTTAATTAAATGTAGTATAGTAAAATTAAATAACAATAAAATAGGTTAAAAAAAATGGTACAATTAAATGAAGTATGGCTTGTTGATTACGCTCGAACTGCATTTTCCCGTTCGAGGCCTGGTGATCCCCAAAGAGATGTCTTGAGCGATTATAGAACCGATGAGCTCCTAGGAACCTTGTTAATAAAGATGTTCGAACAGGATCAATATCTTGGTGGAAAACCTGTAGAAAAGAAAGATGTGGAAGAATTTGGTGTAGGAACTGCTTTTGGTGTTTATGAATCATGGACTTATGCAGGACGATTTCCATTATTTCAGGCGGGTTTTCCCGTGACTACATCTTCTTTTTTTGTTGATAAGCAATGTGCATCAGCGGGAGCGGCCTTAGCGTTTGTTTCACAGGAAATCATGACAGGTCAAATCGACATAGGAATGGCTACGGGTGTTGAACATATGACCAGAATTCCAATGAGTAATGATTGGACAGCTCCACCATGGGATATAGCTAATCCCGAGAGCCGCTGGTATAGACCAGAACTTGACTTAAAGAACTCATTTAACATGCTCCAGACGGCACAAAAATTATATGAAGAAGAAACACCATATTTTAAAAAAGAGGATTTGGATAGGTTTGGTGTAAGAAGTCATGATTTAACAGTCAAGAACCAAGAAACAGGTTGGTTTAAAGGTGAAATTATCCCTGTCGAAGGTCATATTGACGGAAATCTTGAAGAGAAAATCATGATTGATAAAGATATGGCTGCAAGGAAATCAACAATGGAGCAAATGGCAGGATTAAGAAGGTTATCACAGCCTTTCTATCTGGAAAAAAATATTCGTGGAGAAGATATTGGCGGAAAATCAGGATATATCCAAAGAGAAGGCACTGAAGAAGGAGTGATCACCGCGGGCAACTCATCTCCATTAAATGCTGGAGCCACGGCTTGCATGCTAATGAATGCCGAAGAAGCAAAAAAGAGAGGTATCGAACCAATGGCAAGGGTAGTTTCTTTTGGTTGGGCAGGTGTTGATCCACGAGTTATGGGTCGCGGACCCGTACCTGCTTCTCAAAAAGCTTTAGATATGGCTGGTTTAAAAGCGGACAATATTGATTTCTGGGAAATTAACGAAGCATTTTGTATTGTTGCACTTAATTGCATGAAACATTTTAACATTCCAGAAGAGAAAGTTAACATTATGGGGGGAAGTAGTGCGATTGGTCACCCATTAGGGGCTACAATGGTTCGATTAACTGGTACTTTGGCACGGATTTTAAAAGATAATAAGGGTAAATATGGGATCGCTAATGCGTGTATAGGAAGTGGACAAGGATTAGCAGTTCTCATCGAAAATATTGATGCCTAATAATATCATATTTCTTTTTTTCTTTCTGAAATAAGCTTCTCATAATTTACATATTAAAATGAATATTGTAAAAAGAGTCAAAAATAATCAGTTATTTGGATTTTCTTCCCTTCTTTCTAAAGCTAGTCTAGTTTCTGGTTTTAGTTCTAATCCCAAAACATCTAATTGCTCATCAGTAACCACGTTTGGTGCATCTCCTAAAGGTAAAACTGCCATTCTAGTTTTAGGAAATGCAATCACTTCACGTATTCCTGGTTCATCAACCATTAACATTACTAGTCGGTCTAAACCAATAGCTAATCCCCCATGAGGTGGAGCTCCGTATTTTAACGCCTCAATTAGGAAAGAAAAATTTTGTTCTGCTATCTTTGGAGGAATTCCTAAGACTTTAAAAACTTTCTCTTGAACTTTAGGATCATGGATACGAATACTTCCACCACCAATTTCATATCCATTCAAGACAATATCATAAGCATTTGCTAAAACTTCTTCGGGATTTTCTTGAAATGTATCTAAATATTCCTCCTTAAAAGATGTAAATGGATGATGCATTGCTGTCCATCTTTTATCTTCCTCACTCCACTCAAATGAGGGGAAGTCTACAACCCATAGAAAATTAAATTGATCCTTTGGTATGAGGTTCATATCATTAGCTAATTTAATTCTTAGTTCACCTAATCCTCTATAAACGTTAGAACTCTTTTCTCCTGCCAAAATAATCAAATCTCCGTCTTTAGAACCAAGTCTTTTGATTATTTTCTTTATGATGTCTTCACTCAAATACTTGGTTAAAGGACTCTTTATTACATTGTCGATTAACTTGATGTTTGCTAGCTCTTTAGTCTTAAATTTCTGGACATAAGCACGCCATTTATTGAAGTTTTTATTTGAAATATCTCCTTGCCCTTTTATGTTTATTGCGCTGATAATTCCATTTTTTTGTTCAAATACATTTTTAAAAATGGATACATCTTTAGGGATTAAATCTGTAATTTCAACCAGTTCTAGACCATACCTCGTATCTGGCTTGTCAACTCCAAATCGCGACATTGCTTCTTTATAAGTCATTCTAGGGAAAGGAGTTTTAACTTTCCTATTCAGGACGGTCTTAAATAGATGCTTAATCAATCCTTCAACAACATTAATTATATCATCTTGAGTAATGAAAGACATTTCCAAGTCAATTTGAGTGAATTCTGGTTGTCGTTCGGGTCTTAAATCCTCATCACGAAAACACCGGGCAATTTGATAATATTTTTCAAATCCAGAAACCATAAGCATTTGTTTGAATAATTGTGGTGATTGTGGTAATGCATAAAATTTTCCCTTATGAACCCTACTTGGCACGAGATAATCTCTTGCTCCCTCAGGAGTGCTTTTTGTTAACATTGGTGTTTCGACCTCGATAAATCCTTGAGAATCGAGGAAGATCCTAGTTTCAGAAGTTATTTTAGCCCTTGTTTTGATGTTTTCTTGGAGTTTAGGGTGCCGTAAATCTATATACCTGTATTTTAGGCGGACGGGTAAAGAAGCTTTCTTCTTGTCCTTGAAATGGTATGGTAGGGGTTCTGCTGAATTCAAGATTTTTAAAGATTCAATTTCAACTTCAATTTCTCCTGTTGGCAGCTTTTTATTTTCTGTCCCCTCCGGACGTTTTTTTACTATTCCTGTTACTTGAATTACGGATTCTCTATTTATAGCTTGTATTCTATTATTGAGTTCTTCATTTAATTCTTCTCTTTTTGTTACCACCTGAACTAATCCTTTCCAATCTCTTAAATCAATGAAGAATGTGTTTCCATGATCCCGGATGGCATGTACCCATCCTGCAATTGTTACTTTTTTTCCCTCATCAGAACTCCTTAAAATTCCACATGAATGATCTTTCATTTCAATCTCGATGTTGTTTTTTTGAATTAATTATAAGTCCATAAGGTATGATTTCTAAAAATAATTTTCGATTTAATCTTTAAAAGCAAAGGAATATAAGAATAATTATTAAAAAGTGATGATTTTTATTTTTAATTTATTATGACAGAAGATTTCAAATCCATATTTGATTCATACATAAAAGCGGGGAAAGCCGTAATTGCTGCTAAAAAGCTTGCAAGAGAAATTAGTGTTCCTGGAACATCATATTTAGAGATTGCAGAAAAATGTGAAGAAAAGATCATTAATAATGGCGCTAATCTTGCCTTTCCAATAAACATGTCTTTAAATGAACAAGCAGCTCACTATAGCCCTCCAATTGATGATGAAACTGTTGTTCCTGAAAGCGGTTTGTTAAAAATTGATTTAGGATCTCACGTGGATGGATTTATTGCTGATTCTGCTTTTACAATCAATTTAGATGAGGCCCCAAAACTTCAAACTTATATTGATGCCGCCAATCAAGCATTAGAAGCTGCGATTTCTTTATTCAAACCGGGTACAAAATTATATGAACTTGGAGAAGCTATCGATCAATCTATTAAAAAATTTGGTTTAAATCCTATTAAAAATCTCGGTGGTCATAAATTAAAACAAAACAACTTGCATGCTGGTGAATTCATTCCTAATTATAAGGCAACTCAACATGATGAGGTTTTAATGCCAGGAGATGCATATGCTTGTGAACCATTCTCAACTTCGGGAGTTGGTTTTGTAGAAAATGGAAAAATATCATATATCTATAGATTTGAGAAAAAAATTACTAAAAATATGGGATATGAAGAGAAAAATTATGTAAATAAAATTGAGAAAGTCTGTAGTAGGCTTCCATTCTCTCCTCGGCTTCTCCTATCTAAAAATGTAATTCCAAAAAGTAAAATTAAAAACATCATTAATTCCTTTCTTAGAAAAGGAATTCTCGAGCATTATCCAATATTAATAGAAAGGTCTAAAGCACCTGTTGCTCAACAAGAACACACGATAATAATAGACATGGATGGAAATACTCATGTCACTACTATGGAATGATTTTATAAATAATCTTGTAGTAATCATACTATGTGCGGGAGAAGGTCGCCGCATGAAAGAATACTCAAAAGAAATTCCTAAACCATTACTAAAGATCTCTTCACTCAATAACAAGACAATACTTCAAAATACCATAGAAATTTTAAAAACTCTTGGAATTAAAGAAACTTTTGTCGTGAAAGGTCATTTAGGTCATCTAATTGATGAAAATATAGCGTCTCTTGATAAAAATATAACAATAATAGATTCAAAAGAAGAATATAAAAAAGGTCCATTAAATTCATTTATAGAAGTATTAAAATCTCAAAATTATCAGAATACAATGAGCTTATTAAATGAGAAGGGATTTTTTTTAGTGATTCCTGGTGATACCATCTTTGAATCACTCCTTTTACACGAAATTTTAGAGCAAGCCAGGAAACATCAATTAGAATTCAAGAAAATTCCTTTAGTTTTTTATAGAAATTTAAATCCGGAGTTAATATATAATACAAAAAAACAAGAGATTAATAAAATAACAAAAAAAATATCAATCGCAGTTATTCAAAAGAACCATCCAAGTAAT
>JBHLME010000199.1:0-5132 GCA_048938445.1 Promethearchaeota archaeon
TAAGACCGAAGGAATTCGGTGGAATACCTCAACCCTTAACCCTGTTATTAGATAAAACATCTCCTCTTTTTTATTAATTTATGCATCATGTCATCCGATTTTTTTCCTAATCCTTTTTATTTTTAGCATGATAGATTGATCAAGTTAAAAATATCTAGTATAAAAGAATCTGGGAAATTATTGAAATACTCCAACCCTTAACACTGGTTTTTATAAGAAATAAAATGATAATTATTTCTTTATTAGATTTCTTTTATCGTGTATATAAAGATAAATGCATTTTTATTTAAAGGTATAAAAAAAAAAAAAGAATTTAGAAATTAAATTTTATAAATATGTCACTGAACCTAGTCCTGGAGTTGATTCATAGTATTGGGGAATATTATCATCTGTTCCACCACTATTGACAAAATTAAAGTCATTATTGTCTTCGGCATAATTATATATTTCTTGCATTGAAATTAGGTTATTACTATTTGCATCAGCAGTACTTCCAGAAAATATTCCCGTATTATACTCTGCTTCTAGTCTCATTAAAGCTCCTGAAGAAGTGAAATTAATGGTAATCCACTCAATTTCTACATCAATATCAAAAAAACCACTGAAGCTGAATGAAAATATTGGAAATTGAATGACATCATAAGGAGTAATCCCCTCATAGAACCTATAGAGAAAACCTGCTCGTGTTCCGCTAGTCGATGGACGATAATCCTGAGAGGTCATTACAATGACATTACCGGACAAATCATTGAGGTTTCGATGCGCATCAATATCAGAGGCATGAGTCGTGCCTGTGATTAATGATGGATCTAAGAATCCACCTGAATAACATGTTCCCATTACAAATGTCAATTGTGCATAGTCGTAATCCACTAAAAGGTCATGTAATTCATGATCTGATAATGCTTGACTATTCCAAAGAGTAATTGTAGCATTTTCAACATCAGGACCCCCATGATCATATATCCAGAAAAGTAATGAATCATCACTAGTGACTTTATTCTTCAAATCATTAGTTAAGAAGTTGGTAATGGTTAGTTTTAGAGCATCATAATCTATCATGTCTTCATGAGCTTCGACGGAACCATTAATTATATCAGCGGGATTACCTGTATTATTTATACTTGCAGGATTTCCATCTGCATAAAATACAAATATATCTTCAGGTTTGTAATTGTAGCCTTGAATTAATGTATCATACATGAAAGTCAATTGATTCCAATATCTTGCCCAATTCCAAGCTGGACTATCACCACCTATAATCATTACAGCATATCGATCGTTATGGACAAGTGGGTCCTGCCAACCACCATTGTTTTTACCGCATGCGATTTCATAGCCGTCCCACATTCCATCTCCGTCGGTATCACGTTTAAATGGACATGTTCTATATACAAATATTTCCATCCAATCTGGAACCTGATCACCATCACTATCTTTATCCCAACTACAAGAGGTAGAAGGATTAGCACTATCGGTTGTATCCATATTTATTAAAGCAACAACCGTGGTAATCGAGGTACCCAACAAACCCACAAATAACAATATTAGAATTGAACCTAAAATTGCTATTTTTCTTTTTTTCTTATTAAATTTCACAAAAACCCACCAGATTTCGCTAAATACACCGTGAAAATATAAATCCGTTCGGTATAATACAATGGGCATGAATAATATTTAAATTTTACGACAAAAAAGTAACTAATTAATTAATTAGTTTTAAAACAAAATAATTAAAAGATTAACAAATTTTTAATATTTCAATATATTATCATTCTAATTATTAAGAAGTTTTGCACCAAAATGAAATAGAATCTTAAATGTTAGATAATACTAAAGAAATTCTGCAAATTCTAGAAGCTCTCTCTTTTCCAAGATTGGCCAGTTCAATACATGAGGATGTAGCCTTTGATACAATTAAAAAGAAAATTTCAGAACAAAAAATAAATTTTTCCAGCCAACAATTTACATTTACCACATTTTATTCTATAATTTTACCTAAAATTTTATTTACCCTGTTCTTTTTACTACTTTTTTCAATTTTTTTCGATAATTTAATATTATCTTTGATTATAATAGTTTTTATCACTATTTTCTCAATTTTTATTATCAATCCAATAAAATTCAGAATTGGAAAAAAGGTTAGATCTCAAAACTTATACGTTAAATATCCAAAAAAAGGAATTGAAAATAAAGTAATTGAAGAATTCAGTAACATTAAAGGAGATCATTCAAAAAATATTCTCTGTATTGCTCATGTAGACTCCAAAGGTCAGAGATTTTCTATAAAAATACGTATTCTTTCATTTAAACTATGGTCTTATTCTTTTTTTATAGGTTTGATTATTATTTTAATACATAATTTGCTTTTTTTTAATTTATATATATACATTGTTGAAATCATACTTATAGGAATAAATCTTATTGCACTATTCTCTATTATTTTAAATACAACGAATAATAAATCCCCCGGGGCACTTGATAATGCTTCTGGTGTAGCATGTGTTTTAGAACTTTTAAAATATTACTCAAACCGAGAAAATAGATTAAATAATTATAATTTATGGTTTTTATTAACTGGTGCTGAAGAATTAGGGACAATGGGTATTCGTCATTTTTATAATAACATAATGAATTTCAATAAAAAAAAATCATATATTATAAATTTTGATTCTATTGGTAAAAATGTTTCCTATTACAGTAGCAGCATTAATAATAAAAAAAATAAAGAACTTTATCATAAATTCTTACAAATAGCTAATAATATTAAGTTAAAACTCAAATTTTCATCATCCACATTTGGTGTTCGAAGTGATGGATTATATCTTAAGAATCAAAACTTTCTTGGATTTGGATTTGGAGATCCTACTTCTTTTGAACATATTCATTCCATAAATGATACAGTTGATAAAGTAGATGTTAGTCTTTTAGAAAAACTATGTAAATTTATCATAAACGTCTTAAAAGAACTTGATGATAATTATTAATTTTTTTCCTATCAATTTTTATTATCAAAGTTAAACAATAATGGATAATATGGTACAATTATTAATAAAAAAAAGAAATAATGCATCATCATGAGTTTCTCAACAAAAATAAAGCGAATTAGAAGTCATCAGGATTTTAATGAAGTTGACGCAATGATAATTATCAAACCTGAAAACATAATGTATATTTTAGGTTTTAAAATTGAAAGTGAGACATTAATTCTCATACCTAATGAAGATTCAGAAAAAAGTGAAGGGAAACTCACGATATTCTTAAATGCTTTAGAACATGATGAGACTAAGAAGAAAATAGAACAGGATAAGGAACTTTCCAGAAATATTGAGATCAAGAAAATACCCTTAGGAAATCCTCGATTTGTAGAAAAAATAATAAATGGATTTGAATTTAGTACTATTGGTTTTGAGGATGATTATATTACGGTAAAGAAATTTAAAGAATGGAAACAAAAATTCAAAATTTCTAATTTTGTAGGTCTTTCTGATGTGATATCCAATGCAAGATTAATTAAAACTGATGAAGAAATTGAACGGATTAAAGAGGCTGCAAGACTGGGAGATATTGGCTTTAAAACAATATTTCAATCAATAAAAGAAGGAATGAGCGAAAGAGAATTAGCAACAGAGGCAGAGTATGCTATGAGGAAGGCAGGATCACGAGGAGCCTCTTTTGACACTATTGTTGCTACGGGTGAAAATTCAGCATTTCCCCATGCTACAATATCCGATAAAAAAGTTAATGATGGAGATATTGTTTTGGTGGATATTGGTGCGATTTTTAAAGGATATTGTTCTGATTTAACAAGAACATTCATTTTTGGGAAAGTAAATAATGATAAAGCTAGACTTATTAATTTAGTTAATGAGGGACAAGAAAAAGCATTAGAAAACGTCAATGTAGGAGCAGATTGTAGTAAATTAGATAAAATAACTAGAGATTTTTTTATTGAAAAAAATAAGGAATGGGGTTCATTATTTATTCACAGCCTTGGCCATGGTGTTGGTCTCGAAATACACGAGAGACCATATATTTCAGCAATTTCACAAGATGTTTTAAAGGAGAATATGGTACTCACGATTGAACCAGGATTGTATGTTCCTGGTTTGGGTGGTGCTAGAACAGAAGACCTTATTTTAATTCAAAAAGAAGGCTTTGAATCTTTATCAAAGTCTGATAAATATTATTATTAATACTAGTCACAATTAATAATTTTAAAAAACCTAAATCTATTAATTATTAAGATCAATAATGATTTTTTTTGTGACTTATAATGAAAGGGATTAAACTCAACACTGGTTTAGAAGTAGAATTTGATAAAGAAGCTCCTAAAACTCTATATGAAGTTATGATAAGCGATATTTTAATACCTAAATATAAAGAAAATAAAGATTGGAATTTAACATTAAACATCATACTTGAAGAAATGAATAGATTAATTTTAGAATATGATCTCGAGCCCAAATTAAAATTAGGTCTTTTAAATGATATTGAAGAACATTTAGACAAGGATATTGCAGAATTGACTGGTGTAGATAAAATTGAAATATTATTCATCAACATGGAAGATTATGTTGAAGATATCAAAACATTAATCCTTGCAGGGGAGACAAAAGAAGAGCTTAGGCATAAAATGGCAAGATTGGTACAACCACTCACTCTTTTTGAGTTATCTGAATTGTTTATTTTTTTAGGTAAGAGAGCATTTTTAAAGTAATAGTTTTTTTTTTATTTCTATATTTTTTCGTTCTAAATAAAATAATTTTCAAAAATGCGAAAATTAATTTATCAAACTTTTCAAAAATATTTCTTTCGAAAACCACTTTCTAATTAATACTATTAATGTACAAAAAAAATCATGAAATTTTTCGTCTTATAATAAAATTTTGCAAAAATTTATTATATAGATTATATAATTAATACATAATATACGGTATTTTGATCATTACTATTTACAATTTACGATATATTATTACCGAAAAAATAAAGGATAGGTGTATAAACGATAGACGTTATTGATTTAAAGATCCTCGAAGAGCTTAAAGAAGACTCACGAATTTCATTTAATGATATCTCTGAAAGGGTAGGTAAAACAGAAGCTACAGTACGCAGGAGAGTAAAAAAATTAG
>JBHLME010000200.1:0-5132 GCA_048938445.1 Promethearchaeota archaeon
TTTTCTATAATATGACTAAAAACACTAGCAAGATCCTTTAATACATCTAACAAGTCTTTTTTAGAAGTATCTAATAAGAAACTGATGAAAAACTCATTATTTTCCGTGCTGTCTTTAAAATCAATTGCTATGATTTCTTGTCGAAGTTTAATTAAAAGTTCATATAGTTCTGCTTGAGTTTCCTCATTATATTTAATATAAATTTCATCTACATTGAGTTTGAAGGCGGAAATTATTGCTTGGTTCAACAAATCAAATGACCACACATTACCATCCTTGAATGGATCAATTCTTAATATTCGCTTTTCTTCTTCCTCACGAGCAACGATCATGATTGTTTTTTCATTAATTGGATACATTGATACTTCGGATTTTTCTTTTAATTGCGCCGCTTCAGTCCATTCTTGAGGGAATGTCACTGCTTTTGAATTACCTAGTTTAATTATGTTTCTTATGTATTTTTCTTTGAAATTAGACACCATAAAATCACAAAAATTTAATGTTTAATGATGAGTTATATTATTATATATATTAAGTAGTTAGTTATATTTTTTAAATTTACTCATATATAACATTTCCAAATTAAATTTTTCATTATTGAACTTTTCATAAAATTGTTTGATTTTAAGAAGGTTATCCTTTAATTCTCCATTTTGAGCTATTTTATAATTTTCAATTTCGAAGCGTGGAACATTATACTTATATTTAATATCTGGAAAAGAATTTTTTGATTTTAATAATTTATTTAGGATTTCTACTTGCAGAGGATTTTCATTCTTTAAGTATAATAAATTTACTAAAGAGTTGCTTAATTTAATATAGAAACTTAAATATAATTTTAATTCATCTGTTTCATTGGAATTCATTAATGTTCTACTATTTAAATCATAATATAATTGTGAAAGAAATTGTAATATTTTTCCCAAACGTGATAATGATTTTGGAAAAATTTCAGGTAAAGGTAATCTCTTTATAAAACTCCCATTGAACCTCAAATATCCCCCTGACATGTGTAAAGTACCAAATAGTATCTTAAAAACATCATCAATTAATTCTGAATTCAATATTGTTAAAAGAGCGAAAAGACCATCTGTATTAAATGAAGGAATTCTAATGAAGTATAAACCAGTTATGTTTGTAAAAATACCGGGATCATATACAAATGTTAAATTTTTCGCGATTTCTCTAAAAATTAGCTTCTCTTTGCTTAATTCTTGCCATACCTTATGAAAATCCTCATTATATCTAAAATATTGAACTTTGATGTCTTTTTTTGCAATTTTTATTCTCTTTTTGAATAAAATATGATACTTTTCGACATTCCCTGTTCCAATTAATATAAGGTCTTTATCTGAATGCTTCTTTTCACTGATATTTTTGAAATTATCATCCCATTTAAGAAATCCGAATGGACGATAAATGATTTGCAAATCTTTAATAGTTTCAGACATCATATTAAAATTTGAATAGAGATATTTTATTAAATTATAATTTTCAGAAATAGGAATAACGTACCTTGGTAGTTTTTTAATTAATGAAAGGGGTATTTTTTGAGACTTTATTTTTAAGGATTTTTTGAGTTGATGGAGACTATCAATTTTAGTCATAAGTATTAAATCATTCATACATGGATTTTTTTTTTTTAAAAAAAGAATTATTGGATATGCTGCAGATTTAGAAAAAACGGGTAGAGATGAAATATTTATGATTTCTTTAATTATGGAATTATTTATCATCAAGCTTCTTATTTTGAAACCATAATCTGCTGCTAATAATTTATTTGTCAATAAAAAGGAAATGTATCCATTCATATTTAGAATTTTCATAGCTTTTTCAATAAATAAAATCGATAGATCATACAATTTATACGCTGAAAGAAAGTTTTTAGCTAATTTTTTTTTGAAATCATTGTTTTCAATCTTTTTGTTCTCTATATAAGGAGGATTTCCAATTATTAAATCAAAGTTTTGCTTTGGTGCAAACTCTAGTAGAAAATCGAAGTTTAAGATGTTTAATTTAAAATCTAGCTTCTCTTCAACTCGAT
Source organism: Promethearchaeota archaeon (assembly GCA_048938445.1). Lineage (GTDB taxonomy): Archaea > Asgardarchaeota > Lokiarchaeia > Sigyniarchaeales > SOKP01 > FT1-020. Next base: position 2,045 of record JBHLME010000200.1, read on the forward strand.
CTAATGATTCCAAACTTATATCATAAATAGCTAAATCAATATTAAAACCATTTTCTTTTAGTATCCAAGTTATTAACCTAAGTTTTGAGATTTGACATGATTTCTTGTCCAATTCAACGCCAAAAATATTATCATGAACAATTTTTTTCTTTAATAGTAAATTAGGAACGCTTGGATTTATTGATTTATTAAGCTGGAATAAATATTCAGCAGCAGATACTAAAAATATCCCAGAACCACATGAAGGATCAAGTATTTTCACTTCCTTGATTTCATTTAGAATTTTTTTTTTTAAAATAGGATTCGAACTTAAAACTTTGGGATCAAAGTTTAGTTGAGGTTTATTCTCATCTATTAACTTTAAGAATTTAAACTTTTCCAGAATAAAATGTTTGAAAACCTTTTTAACGATATAATCAGCTAAATATCTTGGTGTATACACGACACCCTTCTTTTGAATTAATTCCTTATCATTTTTTTGGAGTTTTTGATTATCAAACTCATTAACAATTTTAATTAAATGATGAAGATATTTCGATTTTTCTTGTTTTTCCATTGAATTAGTGCTATAACAACAAATATTTAATTAATTAACTTCTTATTGCTAGTTAATTAAACGTTTACATTAATAAAATATAGGAAGCTTTTCTTAAATAATAACTAGAAGTAATTAATTACACGACATCACCTTTTAGATTGATAATGATAAAAAGAACATTTTTAAAAGATTTAATTAATAATCCACTGAAAATTTCGAAATTTCATTTTGAAGAGATATCCCCTATTTTACATGATGTCAAAAGCATACTCAAAGACGAAAATTTATTGATTGATTTACATTGTACAAATATTAACAAAGAAACGCTTGTCATTGGTGATATTCATGGTAATTTGGAATCCCTATTAGTTTTTATTGAAATAATTGAAAAAAATAAACCTGAATATGTCATTTTTCTTGGAGATCTCGTGGATCGGGGATCATATCAATTAGAATGCTTGATTTTAGTTTTATGCTTGAAGATTTTAGAACCTAATAGATATTATATTATAAGAGGGAATCATGAGACACTTGAAATGAACCAAGCTTATGGATTTTATAGTGAGTTTATTCAAAAGTTTAGAGATTTTGAAGATTTTAATAAAATTTTATCTGTTTATGAAGAACTTCCCGTATGTATTAGGATTAACGATAGTATTTTATGTCTTCATGGTGGAATTCCTACGGATTATTCTATTTTAAATAAAATAATAGGTTTGAAACCTAGAGAAATTAATGAAAAAATTAATGCTTCAATTTATCAAATAATGTGGAATGATCCGAAGGAAGAGATTACAGGTTTCAACCAAAGTTATAGAGGTCCAGGCATATTTTTTTTTGGTAAAGATGTCTTTGATGATTTTATGATTGTGAACGATCTTAAATATATAATACGTGCACATGAATGTTTTATTGAAGGATATAAATGGTTTTTTAATCAACGACTGTTATCAATCTTTTCAGCAGCAAATTATCGAGGGTCTTATTTTCCTAATCCTGCTTCTTATGCGATTATTAAAAGCGATGAAATCATTCCTAAAAACCTTATAATTTCATGATTTAAATGAATCAAGTAATTTTTTTGAAGGATAATATACAAAAGCTTCTAATTCTTCTCTTTTAGAAGTCAAGACTTTTATGATTATACGATGATATAACTCCCCCTCCGCTTCAATGATATCGATTTGTTCGAGCAAGGAATTCGGAACATTGAAATATACCTCTCCTTCTACACTTGCTCCTTCTTTATGAATAATAAATGGGAAACCCAAAGATGGTGGTTCTAATTTTTCATGATCTTTTAATGTGGCTATTTCAAATGCTAATCCCTTGAGAATATGATTTCTACTTTGTCCATGCTGTAAAGTACCATACACGAATAGGTTATTCATCCTAATCACCTCATTAAAATTATCATTAACAACTAGTTATAATATTAACTATTATAGAAATCCCAATTTATTTTTAAAAATTTTTTTAAATGAATGATAAAAGGAAGCTAAAATATAAAATCCTACATTATTTCTGAAGCATCTGGCTTGATAAATAAGAGGTTATTCCCACGAATGAAAATTTCATTATATTTTGCAACGGGAGAGCCGTCCATTATTTCAGTAGCATCTTCCAATATCATATTCATGTACGCATCAATTTCTTTTAATAATCCTCGATATTCAGTTCCATCCTTTAATCTAAGTAGTATCTCAGAATTCTGAGCATTTTGCAGGATGCTTAAAGGATTTTTTAATCTCGATTGAGTGTTATTTTTAGACAATTTTTTAACCTTAAAAACAATAAATAAAATGTATATTTGAATGTAATAAGTTAAGAATACATTTTTAGAATTAAAACTCTTCGATCATGTATTTATGAACAAAGATGAATGATAATTCAAATAAAAAAGGAAAGATTATCGAAAAATACAATTCCACGGCTCATTTCTATGATGCCAGATATTCAAAAATACAAGATGAAAAGTTTAGTCATGTTCTAAAGAATCATACTTTAGAAGGAAAAATTATATTGGATGCTGGTTGTGGTACAGGTCTCTTTCATGAATATATTCAAAAGAATTTAAAATTAAATAAAAATCCCTTTTTTTTTTTCTTGGCAGTCGATATATCATTCAATATGTTAACTTCTTTTCTTTCAAAGATAAAGAATGGAAAAATAAAATGTAAAGAAAATATTATTCTCATTTTATCAGATATAGGAAATTTACCTTTTAGAAATAATGTTTTTGATTCTATATTTTCTCTTACTTCCTTACAAAACTTACCAATAATTAGTGAAGGTGTGAGAGAATCGTTTAGAGTAGGAAAAAATGAAGCAAAGATGAGCCTTTCCATTTTAAAGAAGGCCCTAGATTTAGATGCACTTATTTCTTTCTTGAAATCCAAAGTGGAAAATCTTAAAATTCTAAATATGGAGGAATTAGAAGATATTATTCTTTGTTTCAATCTTCGTAAAAAGACGCAATGATCTCATCAACATTGCTTTCAATGTTAAACTTGTTTTTGAAATAATCACAAATGTTTTTTATGTCTCTCC